>JBEGMT010000331.1:0-6621 GCA_041182925.1 Pseudomonadota bacterium
TTACATATCTTGTCATCAGTGGATATAAGCATCAAGCACGGTGAAACCATTGCTATTGTCGGCGAATCCGGTTCTGGCAAATCGACCTTACTGGGTTTGTTGGCGGGATTAGACCTGCCGACTAGTGGCAAAGTGTTAATCAATGACATTGATCTTACTCAGCTTAACGAAGATGGTCGCGCGGCTTTGCGTAATCAAACGGTTGGCTTTGTGTTTCAATCGTTCCAATTACTACCTAGTTTAACTGCCCTAGAAAATGTGATGCTGCCGCTGGAATTAGCCGGTGATCGTCAAGCCGAAAACGCGGCTAAAAATCTGTTGCAACGCGTCGGCTTAGGCCATCGTTTGCATCACACTCCAAAACAATTATCCGGCGGCGAGCAACAACGCGTTGCCTTGGCCCGAGCTTTCGTCACTCGTCCGGCGATTTTGTTTGCCGACGAACCGACCGGTAATTTAGATAGCAAAACCGGCGCCAGCATTATTGATTTATTGTTCGAGCTCAATCACGAGCAACACACCACTCTAATTTTAGTCACTCATGATGCGCATCTTGCAGCACGATGCCAACGCACCATCGCTTTAGAAGCAGGACGGTTAGTATGAGATTGTTTCATCTGGCTTTAAAAATGCTGTGGCGCGATTGGCGTTCTGGCGAACTCAGTTTGCTGGTATTTGCTTTATTAATCGCTGTCACCAGCTCAACAGCCATCAGCTTATTCGCCGACCGCTTACAAAATACCTTCAACAACCAAGCTGCTGAGTTTTTAGCCGCTGACTTAGCAGTTTCCAGCCCTAGTTTAATCAGTCCGACGTGGCTGGAAAAAGCCACCGAACTGGGTTTAAAGCAATCACAAACCAGCGAATTTCCCAGTGTTTTGTTAGAAAACCAAGCCATGTTATTGGCATCAATCAAAGCCATTAGCGATACCTATCCGTTGCGCGGCCAATTAAAAATCAGCGCTGATGACTACGACACGCAAACCAGCATTAATCATGGCCCAAGCGCTGGACAAGCGTGGGTTGATAATCGGGTTTTAACCGCCTTAAACCTAAAACTCGGCGACTCACTGACGGTTGGTGAAAAAGCCCTGCAAATCAGCCAAGTGATTCGTTTTGAACCCGATAAACGCGGTGATTTTTACAATTTCTCGCCTAGGGTAATGATTAACCAAGCTGATTTAGCCGCCACTGCGGTGATTCAACCCGGTAGCCGTGTGCATTATGGCTTTCAATTCAGCGGTGATGAACAGGCTTTGACCGCATTTAAAGACTGGCTGAAACCACAACTCAATCCCTCGCAACGGATTTTAGATATTCACCAAGACCGTCCCGAATTAGGTTCGGCTTTAAGCCGCGCTGAGCGCTATTTGGGTTTATCGAGCATTGTGGTGATTCTGATTGCCGGCGTCGCCATCGCCATGTCTACCCGCCGTTATAGCGAACGTCATTTCAACGCCACCGCCCTACTGCGCTGCTTGGGTTGCCAACAAACCGAGATTCTACGTTTATACAGTGTGCAATTTTTGTTACTGGGTTTGCTAACTTGCAGCTTAGGCTGTGGTTTGGGTTGGCTGTCACAACAAGGGTTAATGGTGATTCTCAAACCGTTATTACCGGAACAATTAGCCAGCGCCAGCGGTTTTGCATTAGCAATGGGTTTTATCACTGGTTTTGCAATTTTATTAGGCTTTGCCCTGCCGCCTTTAATACGTTTGCAGCAAGTGTCGCCGTTACGGGTTTTGCGCCGCGAACTGGAACCAACCCCCAATAGTGCTTGGTTAATTTACGGCTTGGCGCTGGGTTTAGTGGCGTGTTTAATTTGGCGCTATACCAATGACTTGAAAATGACCCTAATCATCCTAGGTGGCGGTTTTGTTGGTTTGCTAGTGTTGGGCCTAGTGGTTTACGGCTTATTAAATCTCGGTCGCCGCGCTTTGCCTCGGATGAGCTTAACTTGGCGCTTTGGCTTGCAAGGCCTGTTCCGCAACCCTCAAGCCAGCGTTAGCCAAATTCTGGCGTTTAGCATTACCCTAACCGCGATGAGCCTAAGCTACAGCGTTCGCAATCAATTACTCGAAAGCTGGCAACAACAATTACCCGCAAACGCGCCGAATCACTTTGCTTTAAACATTCTTCCCGAACAACAAGCTGATTTTGCTGACCAGTTACAACAAGCACAAATCCCCAGCAGCCAGTTTTATCCGATTGTGCGGGGGCGTTTAGTCAGTATTAATCAACAAGCGGTGCAGCAACGGGTCAGCAAAGACAGCCAAGGCGAAGCCGCGACTCAACGCGAACTGAGCCTGACTTGGAGCCAGCAATTACCGGCTGATAACAAAATCATCAGCGGCGCAGACTGGCAAAACCTTGAACCAGGCAGTGTCTCAGTCGAACAAAAACTGGCCGACAGTTTGAAAATCCAAGTCGGCGACCAACTCGGGTTTACCATTGGCAGCCAACCGATCAGCGCTAAAGTAGTGAATATCCGCAGTGTGCAATGGGACACCATGCAACCGAATTTCTATATGATTTTTTCAGCCGGTAGCTTGGATAATTTCCCAACCACTTTAATGACCAGTTTTTATCTAGCCGAACATCAAAAAAGCCTATTAACCGGATTGGTCAAAAAATACCCGGCGACCACTATCTTGGAAGTTGATCAGGTCTTAAAACAATTCAAAACCATCCTCAGCCAACTCACCGAAGCGATCAACATTTTGCTGTATTTTGCCTTAGCAGCAGGCTTTACCGTGTTATTGGCAGCGGTTTACAGTAGTTTGGATCAGCGCTTGTACGAAGGCGCATTATTAAGAACTTTAGGCGCAAGACGTGGCTTATTGCGGCTGAGCCATTTGCTTGAGTTTTGTTTAATCGGCGCTATCGCGGGGAATTTGGCTTGCATCGCTAGTGAAGCGATTTTGTACTCGCTCTATACGCGCGTGTTACAGATTGAATATCACCCAGCTTATCAACTATGGCTGACGTTACCTTTGCTTGGGACCCTGATTATTGGATTGACCGGCTATTGGGGGGTTAGGTCGGTGGTGAAACAGCCGCCGTTGGTGGTTTTGAAAAAAACATAAAATCAATGAATGGGATAAATCACCTAAGCACTTTAGTGCTTAGGTAGATTATCTTTGATTTACTTAGTTTTGCAGATCATCGCTTTAACGACGTTTCTCAAGAAACTCAACGGTTATTGACCATTTCTGTTTAATTACTAGCCAACTGTTCTAAACGTTGCTGATAAGCCCTGCTCATACATTCAACATCACTGCATAAACCACGCAGGTTTTTGATCCATGCTTTTTGCGAGTTAATCACTTGTTTAGGATCAGCGGCATTAGCCAGTGCTTGCTTAAAGATTCCGTTCAATTCAACATCAAGCTTAGATAATTGGCTGGAACTACAAATTAATTTTTCAGCAGTACTTGAGGCTTTATTACAATCAAAACTTGGTTTAACCAGCTCTACCACTGCCGCGACTGCTTCAACATTAGTGACTTGATTAACCTCAGCCTCTGCCGTTTCGCTTAAATTTTCATTAATTTCCGGCAGCGTCTGATTTTCTGTTTCAACCGGTATTTCGACAATTGGTTGAATAACCGTTGCCTGATTTTCATCTGCTTTGCTATTGACCTGACCAGACAAGAAATCATTAATTTGATTATCAACATTGATTAACTGTTCTTGTAAGAAACTGTCATCAATAATTCGACCATTGGTTTTCAAAATACCCGCTGAATATTCATAATCAGCTTTCAATCCCTCAGGGGTAGCTCTGGCAAAACCCATTTGTACGATTTGTTGCTTTTGCCCTGCATCAATGGCTTTACCATTAAATATTAACTGCCCGGAAGATTCGAGTAATTTAGCGAGTTGTATGTTGGCTTGATTAGCATCGCTATTAGGGCGAATGTTAACAATTAAATTGCCATCAATCTGACTGGTTTCGCCACCGTTAGTTACCGTACCACTGAGTTTTGAAATACCCATAGTCACACCCTGAGCAATCAATTGCCTTAATGCTGCTCGATATTGTGTTTGTTCCTCAGCAGTCAAATTCTGGAAGGAAGCTTGATCAGTGATTTGTGCTAATTTTTTAACACTTTCAGCATGTAAACCTTTAATCGCAATTTCCATTGCCAAAGCATGGGCGCTATAACCCAACGATTCCAGACTGCGTAAACCATAGTTCAACTTCGCTTCCAGGCGATCTGCATTTTCTACAGTTTCACCGCTAAAACTTAATCCTTCGGCAGTAGCGGTACTGGTACTCATTTTGTCAATCGAGAAAGCAGATTTACCAATCCCTAGCTCGCGATTTTGCATATCAACCTGAACCCCCACCCCTTGTAAATCAAGCGCACTACCACCGCCACGACTGACCAATCGAGGGGTTTTTAAATTGAAAACAACAGAGTTACTACCCCATTCAACATCACCGATAAAAGGCTCTACGCGCCAATTTTGTTCATCACTAGAACCGGCAATTTCTAATGATTTAATATTGGAAGAGATGATTTTAGTTAACGAAACCTTACCTGAACCTTCAAATTGAAGTTGAGAATCTATCGCTCCGACTTCAGTCGATAGTTGTTTTAATGTCCAGTCAAACCGCATCAAGGCATGGGGTAAAATTAGACTGTTGGTTCTGTAATCAACCTGTGCAACTAACCAATCTCTCTCAGATGGTTCGATATTACATTGATCGCCAACATGCACTAAAAATTGCCCAGCAGATGCGATTAAACCTTGCTCATGTTGTAAGTTGGTGATTCGGATATCACATTGACTAGCGGTTTTATTCAACATGGTTTTAATTTCAACCTCAGTATTTTTTGCTGCATAAATACTGGCACCAATCCAAACCGCAAAACCGACACTAAAAGCGCCTGCAATACTCAATATTTTTTTATTTTCCATTACAAATCCTAAATTGGGAGCAAACTATATTGCTGTTTGATTATATCAATCGAATCAAGCTAATCACTAGCAACACAGCACTAAAGCCAATTCCCAGCCACAATCCCTGCTAAATGTTTTATCATTGAGCTAAGCCGTTTATAAGCCATCGTCAAAAATCACAATGAATAACACGCATCGAGCTCCAATAAAAAGCACCATTTCACCAGTCTTTCTGTTTGCCAGCACCTTGTTTCTAAGCGCGACATTGATGTTTGTTCTACAACCTATGTTCGGCAAAATTCTGTTGCCATTGCTTGGGGGGACACCGGCTGTTTGGAATACTTGCATGGTGTTTTACCAAACATTGCTGTTTTTGGGCTATCTATATGCGCATCGTTTAACCACACATAGTGAGCATCAGCGGCAGATTCAAATTCATACCGCTTTGCTAATTTTCAGCTTTATTGCCCTACCCGTTGGTTTATCCGACAACATTACCCCACCAACAGATAGCAATCCGACTCTGTGGTTAATCTGGACTTTATTCATTGCAATTGGCGTACCGTTTTTTGTCGTATCGACCACTGCGCCTTTGTTACAAAAATGGTTTTCGCAATGCGGCCATGCCAGTAGTCATGACCCCTACTATTTATATGCGGCTAGTAATGCTGGGAGCTTATTAGCTTTATTAAGTTATCCATTTTTAATTGAACCCAATATTGGCCTCGCCAGCCAGCGCATAGTTTGGAGTTTTGCTTACGCGGCTTTGTGTTTATTGATTATCGGCTGCGCAGTGTTAATGTGGAAAACCCAAGCTAATAATCAAAATGATGTCGCTGAAATTGAATTAGATGATCCAGAACCCCTCACCACTAAACAGCAATTACATTGGCTAGCTTTAGCGTTTGTGCCATCCAGTTTATTACTGGGCTTAACCCAATTCATCAGCACCGACATCGCTTCAGTGCCTCTGTTGTGGATAGTGCCGCTGACGATTTATTTACTGACTTTCATTTTGGTATTTTCAAAATGGGCTGACCGGATTCATCCGGCGATGGTGGCCGTTCAACCAGCTTTACTAACGGTATTTATTGCTTATTCATTCATCAATCCTGCGGTATTACCGTTTTGGTTGGATTTGATTTTGCATTGCTTGACGTTTTTTATCGCGGTGATGGTTTGCCACGGTGAACTGGCTCGCAATCGGCCAGCCACACGCCATTTAACCCAGTTTTATTTAATTATGTCGTTCGGCGGCATGCTGGGTGGTTTGTTCAATACCTTCGTCGCGCCGTTTGTATTCAACGCGGTTTACGAATATCCGATTATGATCGTCGCGGCTTTATTGTTAAGACCGGGCTTTTTTAAAGGCCAGTGGTGGTTGCAAAGTGTTTTCCCAGTTGCGGTGTTTATCACTGGTTTAGCCGTTTTTTTCGGCAGCGATCAATTGTTTGATTATTTTGATTTAATCGGCGGTGCGCTGATTTTATTAGCGGGTTTAACTTATTCGTTCAGAAACAGCCCGCTGGCGCTCGGTTTGTTAACTGCGGTGATTTTGATTTTCACCATTAGCTTGCACAATATGGCGTCTAGCACTTTGTATCAAGAACGCAGCTTTTTTGGGGTACTGTCAGTGCGTGACACAGTCATTGCTGATGAAAATCAACGTCCTGAAACTGTCCGCGAGCTATATCACGGTACCACTAAACA
>JBEGMT010000332.1:0-2518 GCA_041182925.1 Pseudomonadota bacterium
ACATATTACTGAGCCTGATGCCTTTGGCTTTCAAGTTCGCATTGTGCGGCGTGGTAAAGAGAGCAGCCGTTATTTTTCCCATAAACTTTGGGGCAATAAAACCAAATCACTGAAAGCGGCAATTACTTGGCGCGATCAAATGTTGGTTGTCTTGAAAGGTAGTAAAACCCGCTTTCTCAAACCACCCAAAAACAAAACCACAACCGGCTTAACCGGTGTTTCCAGAACCATCAAATTCGATCATCGCAAAGACAAAAGTTATTTGTGCTATACGGTGTTTTGGGTAAAAGACGGCAAATCACGTAACAAAACGTTTCAAGTAGGTAACGTTGAATCAATTACCGCTGATGATGAACTTCATGCTTTCCGCACCGCGCGATTGTTCCGCAACTGTTATGAACACGCAATCGATAACGATGCTTTCTTTGACGATACTAAATTTGCTAATTGGAAGAAATTGCGGATTTATGAAAATGAGCATTTAAACGCGGTTTATTAACACTAAAAAGGCGCCAAATTAGGCGCCTTTTTAGTGTTAATCAATTAAGCTGTAGATCAATCCGCATCGACAAATCAACTGCCTTGATATTTTTGGTCAAGGCGCCAATCGAGATATAATCAACACCAGTTTCGGCAACGCTACGAATAGATTCCAAGGTAATGTTGCCCGATGCTTCCAACTCTACACCATCCTGATTTTGTTGCACCGCACTAACCATATCGGCGAGGGAAAAATTATCCAACATGATGCGATCCGGTTTAGCCGCCAATGCTTGCTGAAACTCATCCAGATTTTCCACCTCAATCTCGACCATCACTTGATGATTGCTTTGTCTAGCCAGTTTGACGGCTTGGGCAATTGAACCAGCGGCGATAATATGATTTTCTTTGATTAAAATCGCGTCGAATAAGCCAATGCGATGGTTAAAACAGCCACCGCATTGCACTGCGTATTTTTGCGCCAGCCGTAGTCCTGGAATCGTTTTGCGAGTATCTAAAATTTTACAACCGGTGCCTGCAACCGCTTGTGCGTAACGACTGGCAACATTAGCTGTCGCAGATAAGCTTTGTAATAAGTTTAATGCGGTGCGTTCACCGGTTAGCAAGCTACGCGCTGAGCCGTTAAGCCGACAAATCACGCTGCCCGCCGCCACTTGCTCACCTTCCTGACACAACCATTCAATCTGTAAATCAGGATTGAGCTGTAAAAACACCGCATTAAACCAAGCTTGGCCACAAATAATGGTGGTTTCGCGGCTAACCACGGTAGCACTGGCGGTGGTGTGTTCGGGGATGATATTGGCGGTTAAATCACCGCTGCCAATGTCTTCGGCAAGATAAGCGGCAATTTCGGCTTGGGTTGGTTGCATGGTTAAATCTCAAAATGGGATGGCCTGCTATTATAAGCGCCAAAACCCAACCACTAAACCACTATGCAGATCGAAAATCACTGCTTAAACAGCGCCATCCAAATTCCATCGCCCAATTTTGACCTCCGCACTGACCCTGATGATATTTCTTTGTTAGTGATTCATTGCATCAGCTTGCCACCGGAACAGTTTGCTGGCGATTACATTGATCAGCTGTTTTGTAATCAGCTAAATCCCAATGATCATCCCTATTTTCAAGCCATTCATCAGTTAAAAGTCTCAGCCCATTTGTTAATCAGACGTGACGGCAGTGTTAGGCAATATGTACCGTTTAACTTGCGAGCTTGGCACGCAGGGGTTTCAAGTTTTGAGGGAAGGGATCGCTGTAATGATTTTTCGATTGGCATTGAGCTGGAAGGCTCGGTGAATCAGGCGTATACCGATAGCCAGTATCAACAATTAGCTTTGGTAACTAAAGCCTTATTGCGAACTTATCCGCGTTTGTCGCTGGATAGAATTACCGGACATAGTGATATTGCGCCAGAGAGGAAAGATGATCCGGGGGCGTTTTTTGATTGGGGAAGGTATCGAGGATTATTGGGTTAGCGGGACAAACCCAGCTAACCCAAATCAAACCTTACAAACTATTTTCTTTACGCCCAACCCCAAAACTTTCCAGCAACATCAACGCCACGCCAATACAAATCGCTGAATCAGCAATGTTGAACGCTGGCCAATGCCAGTCTTGGTAATAAACATCTAGAAAATCAATCACATAACCATAAGCAACCCGATCAATCAAGTTGCCGATAGCGCCGCCCAATACTAAGGCCAAGGCAACCGCCATCAAAGTTTCATGCTGTTTCAAACGTGCCAGCCACAAGCCAATAATACCGCTCATCACTACCGCTAAACCGGCAAACAACCAGCGTTGCCAGCCGCCAGCGTCGCTTAAAAAACTAAACGCTGCGCCGGTGTTGTGAACATAAGTCAGATTGAAATAGGGTAGCAATGGTATCGATTCAAACAATTGCATCGAACCATCCACCGCGAGTTTGCTGGCTTGATCAAGCAGCAAACTCAACACCGATAGCCACAACCATTTAAGCATAGCGACGACTCTCACCATCACCAGCAACGTTTTCTAC
>JBEGMT010000333.1:0-7959 GCA_041182925.1 Pseudomonadota bacterium
TCTTGGTGCCATTGGTGTTTACCTCGATTGCGGTTGGGGTGGCGAATTTGCGTTTACACAGCCAATTGCATCGGGTTTGGTTGTTTACCTTGGGTTTTTTCGTGTTGTCGATGGCATTGGCGATCGCTTTGGGGTTAAGCGCCGCCAACCTGTTTGAACCCGGCAAAGGCTTGAGTTTGGATTTATTCCACAACGCCAGCCAAAACTTCGCAGCTAAACAAATGAGTTTTGCCGAATTTGGCGCCAGTTTTTTACACGGCTTATTCGTCAACCCGTTCAAAGCCTTAGCCGAAGCTAATGTGTTGGCGATTGTGGTATTCGCCTTGTTTTTGGGCGTGGCTTTGGTGGTTGGTGGCGAGCGTTACCGAAACATTTTGCAACTGATGCAAGAAGGCTTGGAATTGATGCTGCGCTTGGTGGACTGGATTATGCACTTAGCGCCGCTGGGGATTATGGCCTTGTTAGCGCAATTACTCGCCACCCAAAACCCAGAACTGCTGTCTAGCTTAGCCAAATTTGTCGCCGTGGTCATTGTCACCACCTTATTACATGGTTTCGTGGTGTTGCCGTTGTTATTGTTCGCTGTTACCCGTATTTCACCGCAACGCTTTTTCCGTGGCAGTCGCGAAGCCTTATTAACCGCCTTCGCCACCAGTTCCAGCTCAGCGACATTGCCAGTCACCTTGCGCTGTGTCGAACAGCATTTGCACGTTAAACCCAGCATCGCCGGCTTTGTCGTGCCATTAGGCGCTACCGTCAACATGGACGGCACCGCGCTTTACGAAGCCGCCGCTGCTTTGTTTGTCGCCAATCTGGCTGGCATAGAACTGGATTTCGCCCAACAACTGATTGTTTGTTTCACCACCATGATCGCCGCTATCGGTGCGCCAGGGATACCTAGTGCGGGCATGGTGACGATGGTAATGGTCTTGCAATCAGTCGGCTTGCCAGCCGAAGCGGTGGCGATTTTGCTACCGATTGATCGCTTGCTGGATACGGTGCGGACGATGGTCAATGTTGAAGGGGATATGGTCGGGAGTTTGGTGGTGCAGGAGATGGTGGGGGAGTGAGTTCTAAATGGTTGGTGTAGGGTGTGGTGAGTTTACGAACCGCACCAATCGCAGAACGGTGCGGTTCACGTTGTTTACCGCACCCTACGAGCTATCGTCGATGAAAACCTGATTGCCAATCTGTGGGTTTTTATCTTTAAACCAACGTATTGCCACGCGTACTTCAAAACCAAGTGGTAAAAAAGGGTAGCGATGTTACGCAAATAATCAGCTGGATGCTAGTTGCCTGACTGCGTCTTAATTTGACGTGGGGATTGATTAACATTGATCATCAAAAACAACTTACCAATCCAAAACCTCAAATGAATTAGAAATAAAGAGTTCATGAATGTGTAACCAACAGTTAATCAATATTATCCTTATCGGATAAGGATTAATTTTGGTTGATCTTAGTCGGTGACACTGCTGAGCAGTACCGATACCAAGAAAATCACGTAGGTTGGGTTGCATGCTGTTCGCAACCCAACACAAAGGCTCGATTCATCACTCCAATTTCATCATGCAATACCGTCGCGTTTACCATCCGGGGGCTTGTTACTTTTTCACGGTCGTTACCCATCGACGTTATCCGTGGTTTAACCACCCCGAAGCAGTCAATCAATTGCGGCTTGCCATTCAACAGGAAAAAGCGCGTCGCCCTTTTGAAATCGATGCCTTCGTGGTGATGCCGGATCATCTTCATGCGGTGTGGACACTGCCCGAAGACGACAGCGATTATTCGATACGTTGGCGCAATATCAAACGTGCCTTTACGGCTTCCATCGCCGAAAGCCAAAGACCGATTGTTTCAGCCAGTCGCCAACACAAAAGCGAGCAAGCCATTTGGCAGCGACGCTTTTGGGAACATCAGATTCGTGACGAACGAGATTTTGCTCAGCATATTGATTACATTCACTTCAACCCTGTCAAACACGGATTTGTCAGAAAAGCTGCGGATTGGCGGTTTAGCAGCATCCATCGTTATATTAACCAAGGTATTTTGCCAGCGGATTGGGGGATTTCACCTTTGGCCTTGGATGAAGGGATTGGGCAGGAATAAAGGTTTTGTTGGGTTGCGAACAGCATGCAACCCAACCTACTCGACTTTTATCGTTTGCTATTTGTCTGATTGAGGTTATGCAAACCGGTTTTGATGGCGGCGGGTTATTTTAATGCCCTCGTGTTGGGGTTCGTGCCTCACCCCAACCTACGCCTGCTATCAGCGGACCTCAATACCCCTTCGGCAACCGCTCTACCAACTCATCCCAACTAATCACAATTTCCGGCAAAATCCCTACCGTGGTTTGACCTTCTAAACTCGATAACACTGGTTTGCCATATTCACCGTTTTCTAAGCGGTAAATGGTTAAAATCCGATCAACCGGATGCACTAGCCAATATTCATCTACTCCGTGGCGTTCGTAAAGATTGCGTTTGCTGATTTGGTCTCGGCTGGCGGTTGATGGGGAAAGCACTTCGACAATCCAATCCGGTGCGCCGCGAACTCCGCGTTTATCAAGCTTGTTGCTGTTACAAACCACAAACAGATCGGGTTGCACTACGCTGTCGATTTGATCATCGGCTTCGTCGTGTTTAGGGAGGCGGACGTCAACGGGGGCCATGAATGCGCGGCAAGGTTTGCCTTGTAATGCTTGGCGAACTTGGAAATAAATTTCTCCAGCCACCTCTTGATGAGCCAAATCTGGCGCGGGTGACATCATAAAAGCCTCACCATCAATCAGTTCGTATTGAACATCATCAGACCAAGTCAAATAATCGCCGTAGTTGTAATGCTGTGTGTTTTTAAATGCTAAAGCCATAAATTCTCCAGCGGGTTTTAATAACAGTATCTAACGGCCGCAACAATTTTAATTTTGTCGCTGTTCGGCCTGTTCTGCTTCCCATCCCTTCAATGCTAATAACACAGCCCTTGGTACCTGACGAGCACCAGAACCATAAGCACTCACCGTTCTAGGCGTTAAGCCCAAAGCATTTGCCGCTTGCGCCAAACTTAAACCATGTCTTTCCCGCCAACCAGCAAATAAACGGGTAGCTTCATTAGATGCATTCTGTGTTTGTGCATCCAGCCACAAAGTATCAGCACCAATTTGAATATCCAACTCTGGCCATTCCACTGTCCAACCTTCACCATCAATGACTACAGCTTTGTTAAATTCTTCAATATTTTGCAATGGCTTCAAACCGGGAAATTTATCAAACGCATCTGCCAGTGATACCGTAAAAATACCACCATCGATAAAAGTCAGTTTTAGCTGATATTCTGGTAAGGCTTCAACCGTTTGCAAACGTGGTTGTTTCATTGTCGAGGGGATTGTATGAGGGAGATTTTTAACTAAAAATCTTCCAAAGCATAGCCAAGGTGAATGCTAGATTAAACCCAACCATCCATTTTAAAACCGCTAGTTCAGTTCTGACATTGGCTAACTCTTGCTGGAATTTCGCATCAAGATATTCTTTAGTCACCAACTCTTTTAGATTAACCTCAAGAGCTTCTGATAAAACCTCAGCTTCGGCTTCTGCCTGTTTTTCTGGGACTCCTGCTGATTTAAGCTTATTGGCAAATTTCAAGGTATCGAAAGTTACTGCCGCCATAAATACTACTCCTTAGCTTTTAAATTCGGCAGCAACTTTACCACGTTTGATAGATGCCAGAAACTTCAGCTAATCTTTTCCCGATTCAAAAAACCGCTTCAAATAAACCCCAGTATGCGAATTGGGATTATCAGTAATCGCTCTTGGCGTACCTTCCGCGACTAAAGTCCCGCCGCCGCTACCGCCTTCTGGCCCCATATCCACCAACCAGTCAGCGGTTTTAATCACGTCCAGATTATGCTCGATGATAATCACGGTGTTACCGTGGTCGCGTAGCTTATGCAGTACGGTGAGTAGTTGCTTGATGTCGTGAAAATGTAGGCCGGTGGTCGGTTCGTCGAGAATATACAGCGTGGTGCCTGTGTCGCGTTTTGATAATTCTTTCGCCAATTTCACCCGCTGTGCTTCACCGCCGGACAGCGTCACTGCGTTTTGACCCAGTGTGATGTAGCTTAAACCAACATCCATTAACGTTTGCAGTTTGCGTGCCAAACTCGGTACCGCACTGAAAAATTGCAAGGCATCTTCAACGGTCATTTCCAAAACTTCGTGGATGGTTTTGCCTTTATAACGGACTTCCAGGGTTTCGCGGTTGTAGCGTTTGCCTTGGCAAATGTCGCTGGGTCCGAAAATGTCGGCTAAAAAGTGATTTACTACTTTAAACCCGCCATCGCCAGCACAGGCTTCACAGCGACCGCCTTTGACGTTAAAGCTGAAGCGACCCGGTGTGTAGCCGCGTGAACGGGCTTCTGGTGTGGCGGAAAATAATTCCCGCACCGGGGTGAAAATCCCAGTGTAAGTGGCTGGATTCGAGCGTGGGGTGCGGCCAATCGGGCTTTGGTCTATATCAATGATTTTGTCGAATTGCTCCAAACCTTCAATCGCCTCACACGGCGCGGGAATACAGCTGGCGCCGTTGATTAATCGCGCGGCGTGGCTGTACAAAGTGTCGTTAATCAAGGTTGATTTGCCGGAGCCGGAAACACCTGTCACGCAAGTCAACAAGCCAACCGGAAAACTGACATCGACGTTTTGCAGATTATTGCCGCTGGCGTTGCGGATAGTGATCAGCTTGTTGGCATCACGCGGGGTGATTTTTTCCGGTACTTCAATACTCAAAGCCCCCGACAAATATTGACCGGTCAGCGAATTGGGGTCAGCGAAAATCTGTTCTGGCGTGCCTTGCGAGACAATTTGCCCGCCGTGAACGCCAGCGCCGGGGCCAATATCGACAATGTAATCAGCGGCGCGAATCGCATCTTCGTCATGTTCGACCACAATCACGGTGTTGCCTAAATCGCGCAAGCGGAACAAGGTGTTGAGCAGGCGTTGGTTGTCGCGTTGATGCAAGCCGATCGATGGCTCGTCGAGTACATACATGACGCCGACCAAGCCAGCACCGATTTGGCTGGCGAGTCGAATCCGTTGCGCTTCGCCACCTGATAAAGTGTCGGCGCTACGGTCTAGGGTTAAATAATCCAAACCGACATTGACCAAAAACTCCAAGCGTTCCTGAATTTCTTTGTTGATTTTGGCGGCAATTTCACCGCGATGACCGGGGATTTCCAATTGTTGGAAAAATGCCAAAGTTTGTTTAATCGGCAAGCGGGTGACGTGGTGTAAAGGTGAATCGGCAACAAACACGTTGCGAGCGCCTAAATTCAAGCGTGCGCCATCGCAGCTGGTGCAAACTTGATGCGCTAAATATTTCGCCAACTCATCACGCACCATTTGCGAATCGCTTTCGTGATAACGGCGTTCCATATTAGGAATGATGCCCTCAAAACTGTGGCGGCTGGTTTTAGCTTTGCCGGGACCCATTTGCAATTGGAAGCTGATAACTTCGTCACCGCTGCCGTATAAAATCGCTGCTTGCACCGATTTGGGAATGCTGGAAAATGGCGCTTCGGGATCGAATCCGTAATGCTCGGCCAAGGCGCAGATGATTTGGTAGTAATAGGCATTGCGTCGATCCCAGCCACGCACCGCGCCACCAGCCAAGCTGATTTCAGGATTATGGACTACCAATTGCGGATCAAAAGTTTGTCGGACGCCAAGGCCGTCACAGCTGGGGCAAGCGCCTTTGGGATTGTTGAATGAGAAAATTCGTGGTTCCAATTCGCTCAAGCTATAGCCGCAATGTGGACAGGCGTAGCGTTCGGAGAATAATAATTGTTGGTCCTTGTCCATCGAAGCGGCAATCGCCAAGCCATCGGATAAGCGCAATGCGGTTTCAAACGATTCCGCCAAGCGCAAAGCCATGTCGTCGCGGATTTTGAAGCGGTCAACAATCACCTCGATGGTGTGTTTTTTCTTTAAATCCAGCGCAGGTGGTTCGTCTAGTTCGTAAATCTCGCCGTCAATCCGCGCCCGTAAAAAACCTTGGGCTTTTAAATCTTCCAACAGTAAAACATGCTCGCCTTTGCGGTCGTTAATCACTGGCGCTAACAACATCCAGCGTTCGCCTTCTGGTTGTGCCAACACCAAATCAACCATTTGGCTAACGGTTTGCGCTTCTAAGGAAACCCCGTGTTCAGGGCAGCGCGGAATCCCGACCCGGGCGTATAGCAAACGCAAATAATCATAAATTTCGGTGATGGTGCCGACGGTGGAGCGGGGATTATGCGAGGTGGATTTTTGCTCAATCGAAATCGCCGGTGACAAACCTTCAATATGATCGACATCCGGCTTTTCCATCATCGACAAAAACTGCCGAGCGTAAGCGGATAAGGATTCAACATAACGCCGTTGGCCTTCTGCGTAGATGGTGTCAAACGCCAATGACGACTTGCCGGAACCGGATAAACCGGTAATCACGATCAAGCTGTCGCGGGGAAGGTCTAGGTCGATGTTTTTAAGATTGTGAGTACGAGCGCCACGAATACTGATAGTGTCCACTGAGCTAAATTCCTGCAACAAGAGAAGCTCATACTATACGGGGCTTTGCGGGGATTAGGCAAAGGATAGGGTAAATCGATTAACAATCAACTGAGTGGTACAAATGCTGAAATTGGTTATTTCAGGAATAATCAGGTTAATAACGTATAATAGGTAATTAAGTTGGACTCCAGTTGTATTTAAATAAACGGAGTCTGGTTATTTGTGCTGTTTTGATTGTTAACTAAATCTATGTCTGATTATATTAATATTGTTATTGTTGAAGATTATAAGCCTTTATGTGATATGTTTGTATATTATCTGTCGAATAATGGTTATTCGGCAATTGGTGTTGGTTCGGCATCAGAACTAGATGAATATTTTGCCAATGATTATGCTAATGTCTTGATTCTTGATATTAATTTGCCTGGTGAGGATGGTTTTAGTATTGCTAGGCGTTATAGGGCTGCTTATCCAGATATTAATATAATTATGTTGACGACTAAGCAGGAGGTCAAAGATAAAATCACAGGCTATGAAAGTGGTGCTGATATTTATTTGTCTAAACCAGTGTCTGTTGAAGAATTGTCAGCAGCTATTTTTAGTATTAAAAGGCGGATAATTGCTAGTTTTAATTATGTTGATGAAATTAAATTTAATGTTATAAAAAGAGAGGTATCTAATAAACATAGGTCAATCCAGTTAACTAGACAGCAGTCAAAGATATTGAGTGGTCTTATTCAAGCTGAAGAAAATCGTTTAAGTCATCAAGAATTATTGGAATTGATTAATAAGTTTTTATCAGAAGCTAATCAAAAAGCACTTGCTGTTTCTATATTTAGGCTTAATAAAAAACTTGCAGAATTAGGTTTGAATGATGTTGCGATAAAAAGTGATTGGAATCAAAGCTATCAGCTTACTGAGAATATTGTGATTTCTTAGGTGTCTTGTTTATCATTGGGTAAGTTTGTGACAGTAAATAGTTTTTTAAAAATTTTTCGGATTTATAGTCCTAAAACAATATTGAAGCTTTTTGTAATGCTTATTTTGTTTTTGATAGCTCAGTCGAGTTTTGCTGTTGATGACTTTATAGTTGATAAAGCCTATTTTGAAGATCAATCTGCTAATTTAACTCTGGAAGAGGTTAAGAAAAAAAATTTTATTAAATATGATGGTTTTTTAGCTAAAGGATATACTAATTCTGTATTTTGGTTGCGATTAACTATTGATCCAGGTAAGAAACCAGTTCAGTCATCAGCAGGGGGCAATTTTTTAGTTATGATTATTCGCCCTACTAATCTCGATGAGATTCAAGTCTATGATCCTTTAGAGGCTGAAAGTTTTCCCTATTTCTTAGGTGATACTGTAGATGTTGATACTCGTCAGAATAATTATTACCAATCTTTAAATATTAATAAAG
>JBEGMT010000334.1:0-6588 GCA_041182925.1 Pseudomonadota bacterium
GGCTAATTAGGGCTTTACTATTTTGATAGTAAAGCCCGTTTTTTTATTGCTTGCGAAACTCAAACCAATCATCCAAAACCCGATGAATGTCATCAATCCCCGTTTTTTTCAGCGCTGAAAACAATTGCAGGGTGACGCCAATTTCCAGATGACTTAATTCTTTTTGTACTTGTAATAAAGTATTTTTCGCAGCGCCAAATTTTAATTTATCGGCTTTAGTCAAAATGATGTGGATGCGGAGATTGCCGTGTTGGCACCATTCAATCATTTGCCAATCGAACTCGGTGAGTGGGTGACGGATGTCCATAACCAACACGATTCCGGCTAAGGCTTGGCGTTGGCTGAGGTAGGTTTCCATCATTTTGCCCCAGTCTTTTTTAATCGCTTCCGGCACTTTGGCGTAACCGTAGCCCGGTAAATCGACCAATTTACGTTTGTCGTCGATCTGGAAAAAATTCAGTAATTGGGTGCGACCTGGGGTTTTACTGACTCTTGCCAGAGCCGTTTGTTGCACTAATGTATTGATGGCGCTGGACTTGCCGGCGTTGGAACGGCCTGCAAATGCGATTTCCAAGCCTTGGTCGGGTGGTGCGTCTTGTAGGCGTGGAGCACTGTTGATGAACTTGGCCTGATGGTACATTGGATTCATCGCT
Organism: Pseudomonadota bacterium; assembly: GCA_041182925.1. GTDB lineage: Bacteria > Pseudomonadota > Gammaproteobacteria > Methylococcales > Methylomonadaceae > Methylomonas. The sequence continues at coordinate 654 of JBEGMT010000334.1, forward strand.
ATCTCGCTTAGTCATAATAAATCGGTTAGAATCGCCGCCATTATAGCGTTAGGCGCTGGGTTTCAGCCTGCTTTACGTCAATTAACCTTCCTGAACAGGGGCCACATAATGATAAAAAAACTGCTGACTGTTTCCATTTCTGTTGCTTTGGCAACAGGTGCTGGTTTTGTACACGCACAAGGCAACGCAAGCGCGGGTAAAGCTAAAGCCGCTTCATGTGCGGGTTGTCACGGTGAAGATGGCAACAGCGCCATGCCGGGTTTTCCAAAATTAGCCGGACAGCATCAAGGTTATTTAGTCAAGCAATTACAAGCTTTTAAAGGCGGTACACGGATTGCACCAATGATGGCGCCGCTGGCTTTAGGTTTAGAGGATGCGGATATGCAAGACATCGCGGCTTTTTATGCCAGCAATAAAATCAGCGCTAATCCAGCCCCAAGTTTGCCAGTTAGCGATGACGACGATGATGCACCTGCTAAAACCGATGAGCAGAAAAAAGCCGAATTGGCTGATTTAATTGCTGCCGGTAGTGATTTATACCGTAACGGTAATTTAGCCAGTGGCGTTTCTGCTTGTATCGCTTGCCACGGCCCACATGCTGAAGGTAACAAACCCGCTTCATATCCAAATCTGCATTCACAGCATGCCGATTATTTGAGCAAAACTTTGACTGATTTTAAAACCGCTGCTCGGACTAAAAACCCAGAAAACATGATGAATATGATCGCTAAGAAAATGAGCGATAAAGACATCAAAGCGGTTTCTTTATACATTTCAACTTTGAAATAAGTTTGAAACTGTCTGAAAGTTCGTGCCCCACAGCACGAACTTTCAACACCTCCTCCGATATACCTTCCCCTTTCGCTGTTCATGCCGCCATCTACTGTTCGTATCTTGCTCCGCTTTTTAGGTTCAATGAACCTTGCCATTACCTTATTAGTCGCGATTGCGATTGCGGCGGTGATTGGGACGGTGGTTCAACAAAATCAGCCTTATCCTGATTATGTGTTTAAGTTTGGGCCGTTTTGGTTTGAAGTGTTTAAACAGCTGGATTTGTTCAACGTCTATTCTTCGGCGTGGTTTTTAACCATTCTCGGTTTCTTGGTGTTATCGACCTCGGTTTGCGTTTATCGCAATCTGCCGGCGATTGTTAAAGACATTAACGATTATCGCGAAAACAGCCAACGCTCGGCTTTATTGAAACAACCTTATCAGCAAACTTTTGATCAATCAGCAACGCTTGCCGACAGTTTGGCTGCGATTTCTGCCTTGTTAAAACAGCATCACTATCGGTTTCGCTTAAAACAAGAAGGCAATAGCTATCTGGTTGCCGCCAAAAAAGGTACCGCCAGTCGTTTGGGTTATATCTTTAGCCATTTGGCGATTATTGTGATTTGCGTTGGCGGTTTGTTGGATGGCAATTTGTCACTAAAAATCGCCGAATGGCGCGGCAAGATTGCGGTTGAAACCCGTCGAATTCCCGCCAGCGAGATTCCGGCCATCAGTACCTTGGGTGATGATAATTTGTCATTCCGCGCCAATGTTGATATTGCTGAACGCGGTCAAGCTGATTTGGCGTTTATTGATTACAAAGACGGCTATTTGCTGCAAAAACTGCCGTTTACGATTCAAGTGGATGATTTTCGTATTGAACATTACCCTAGCGGTCAGCCCAAATCGTTTGAAAGCGATTTAACCATTCTCGACCCTGCCACAACGCAAGCGTTTAAACAAACCATTTCGGTTAACCATCCGCTTAACTACCAAGGCTACACTATTTACCAAAACAGTTTTGGTGATGGTGGCTCTAAATTAAGCTTGAAAGCTTGGCCTTTAACCACCGCGCAAGTAGCAAAATCTTTGCAAGCCAGCGTTAAAGCCCACACCCCGATTGATACTCAAACCTTGGAAATTTCCGATTTCCGACCGTTTAATGTCAATCCAGACCCCAGCGGTGCGAAAAAATTTATCAATCTCGGCCCCACTTTTCAGTACAAATTACGCGATGCGACGGGGATTGCCAATGAATACATCACTTATATGCAGCCGACTCAGCAAGACGGGCGCTGGTTTTACTCCAGCGGGATGCGAAGCAAGGTTTCAGAGAGCTTTAAATATTGGATGATGCCGGCTGATACTAATCAACGCCTAGATCGGTTTATGGCTTTTTACCAAGGCTTGCACAATCCGCAAAAATTACAAAAACTAGCTACTCAAGCTGCCAATGCTAGTAAAGCCGCGCAACAATCAGATTTAAAACAGCGCCAAGCGGTCGCGGCGTTTATGGTGCAATTAGGTCAGCAATTTGCCAGCGGTGGTTATGAGCAAATCGCCAGCACGATTGAAAAAACCGTCGAAGAACCTCGCCGTCAGCAAGTGTCGGAGATTTACGCAGCGGCCTTGCAGCAATTATTGAAGAACCTTTATCTCGATGTTTTACAGCAAGAAGGCGTTAAAACCGAGGCTGGCTTATCAGACTTTGATAGCCAGTTTTACACCGATGCCGTTGATGCGGCTAATCTTGGGTATTTATATGCTTCACCGTGGTTTTTTGAACTCGAACGCTTTCAGCACATCGAAGCAACCGGTTTACAAATTACCCGCTCACCGGGGCAATGGCTGGTATTCCCAGGCTGTTTATTATTGGTGTTAGGTGTGTTTTGCATGTTTTATTTACCGCAACGCCGCTTGTGGTTGTTAGTCGACACCAAAGATCAAGGCGTGAGCATTTTGTTAGCGGGTAATGCGGTGCGAAATCGTTATGATTTTGACCGCGAATTTGCCGGTATTGCCCAACAATTAAATCCAACTGTTTAATCCAACGAGTGAGTAATGAATCATCATCCTTATCAGCAAGCTTCTTATTTACAAACTCGCAGCGGCTATGATTGGCTGTGGGCGGCATTGTTATTGCTCGGCGCAGGCTATGTGTTTAGTCAATATCAAGCCTTGATGGATGGCTACGAAATTGGCATTTTGTTGAGTAGCGTTTTGGTGTTGTTGGGCTTAGGCTGGCAATGGTCGGCGTTAAAGACTTTCAGTTTAACCGTGACCACATTTAGCTTGTTAGCGATTTCTCGTTATGGCGATGATTTAAGTCTGGGCGAAACTTCGTTTTTGTTGAAATACCTGTTCGCCAGCCAATCGGCGATTATGTGGATGAGCGCCTTGTATGTGATGGCGACTGTCGCTTATTTGGGCTTGTTGTTTTCGGGGCGGCTATTTGTTGGCAAAGTGGCGTCCAGCTTAACTTGGAGCGCGACCGCGATGGGTATGACCGGCTTGATGGTCAGATGGCGCGAGTCTTATTTAATGGGCGCAGATATTGGCCATATTCCAGTCAGTAATCTCTACGAAGTGTTTATTTTGTTTTCGATTATCACCGCTCTGCTTTATCTGCATTACGAACAAAAATACCAGACCCGCAGCTTGGGTGGCTTTGTGTTGTTGGTGATTAGCGCTGCGGTTGGCTTTTTGTTGTGGTACACCTTTGACCGTCATGCCGATGGGATTCAGCCTTTAGTGCCAGCGTTAAACAGTTATTGGATGAAAATTCATGTTCCAGCTAACTTTGTTGGTTATGGGGCGTTTTCTTTAGCAGCTATGATTGGCGTGGTGTTTATTCTCAAAAGTCGTGCTGCCGATCGCAATCCTCAAGGCTTTATCAATGCCCGTTTGCCGGATTTGGCTTTGTTAGACGATGTGATGTACAAGGCGATTGCTTTGGGTTTTGCTTTTTTCACCTTGGCAACCATACTCGGCGCTTTGTGGGCGGCGGAAGCTTGGGGTGGTTATTGGTCTTGGGATCCTAAAGAAACTTGGGCTTTGATTGTTTGGTTAAACTATGCCGCTTGGTTGCACATGCGTCTGACCAAAGGCTGGAACGGCAAGCCGATGGCTTGGTGGGCCTTGATTGGTTTTTTTGTCACCTTGTTTGCGTTCTTGGGCGTAAACATGTTTTTATCTGGATTACATTCTTACGGAGAACTTTGATGTTGAAAAAAATCGCATTGCTAGGATTGATTTGCTTTTCGGCTTTAGTTAAGGCGGATGGCGGTTATGAAGAGATTTCCCCAGCACAGCCGGTGCAAAATCCTGACAAAATCGAAGTGATTGAATTTTTCTGGTACGGCTGTCCGCATTGCTACAGCTTGGAACCAGCGATGCAAGCTTGGTTAAAAACCAAACCAGCGAATGTTGAGTTTATCCGTCAACCGGCAGTATTTAGCGATGTGTGGGGCAAACATGCGAAAGCCTATTACGTTGCCGAAGCTTTGGATGTGGTTGAAAAAGTCCACGCCGACTTTTTTGACGCGATTCAAAACAAAAAACAAAAGTTGGTGACCGAAGACGATTTAGCCAAATTCTTTGCGGCTCATGGGGTTAAAGACGAAGACTTTCGTGCGGCTTATAGTTCGTTCTTAGTCGATTCCAAAATGCGCCAAGCGGAGGCGATTGCTGGTCGTTACGGTATTACCGGTGTGCCAGCTTTGATCGTCAACGGCAAATATAAAGTCACTGCTTCTACTGCAAAATCACAAGAAAACATGATTAATGTCACTAATCAGTTAATTCAGCAAGCAAGTCATAAGTAAATTGTTTTGCCTTATACTGTACGTTCTGTACAGTATAAGGAGTCTGAAATGTCTGCCAATATCCGTTATGGCTTGGAACAAGCTCGTACTCAATTACCGTCATTAGCAGCCCAAGCCAATGCCGGTGTTTCTAGCATTATTACCAAACATGGCAAGCCTTATGCCGCCATTGTCCCCGCTGATGCATTGCAAAAATGGCAAGCTGCCACAGAAACTGCATCTGGAATCTTGGCGTTACGGGGCTCTGGGCGTGGTTTGTGGGGGGATTCGGTTAGTCAAACCATAGCCGAATTGCGTGATGAATGGGGTGATGATTAATGGTAGCTTCATCAACGCGTTTATGGGGTGGTCTTAACGCTGGCGCTACTGTGATGGTCGATACTGCGCCATTTATTTATCTGCTCGAATCACACCCTCAATTTGCTGATCAATTCGTTGGCTTATTTGAAGCTGCGGCTACGGGTGAAATTACGATTTCATTGTCTACCGTCACCTTAGCCGAGGTATTGACTGGCCCGTTTAAAGTTGGCCAAATCGCTTTGGCTAAGCGCTATGAAAAAGCTTTGTCACATTACAGTGTGATTCCTGTCTCGACGCCGATTGCCGCACTGGCCGCACAATTGCGGGGTCAATATCGATTAAAACTACCGGATGCAATTCAATTAGCCACTGCTTTGGATATTGGTGCCGCAGCGTTTGTTACTCATGATCGCGATTTTTCGGCGGTGACGGGGATTGATATTTTGACTGGGGGATAGTGGTACCTGTGTTTTTAGTAGTCTTTGGGCATCAGATATTAGGTTGTTTAAAGTGCCCTATCCTGAAACTAAAAATTGTGTCATTTAACACAGTTTTTTAAAAAATAGGTTAAATGCCCTATTTTGTAATCGATATAAAGTAAATTGAGGGCTAACTTGGTTCTTTTATCGTTCAAAGCGTCTCCAATTGTATTTAAAGTTGAGCTTTTGATTGGATTATTAAGCTTAAATTTAAAGTTAGTCTTGAAAAACTCAATTTTACGGATATTGTCGAAAAATAACTGTGTTATTTAACACAGTTTTTTATGTTTTAAATTGATTTATTTAAGAGGAATTTTTTTTAACTTACTGATTTATATATTTATTTTTTTTAGGCCTAATTCTTGCTTCGTATTTTCCGTCAATCAAGGTTTTGACAGTAAAAACTGTTTAATTCTCAAATTAATGGAAATACCAATATGAAAGAAAAAACATCACGAGGCCGATCTAGCTTGTCGAGTCCTTACCTTAAGGCTGCATGGGTTTCAGCGTTTCTTATGGCTTGCAATTTTGCCGATGTGAATGCCGCAGACACACAGTCAG
>JBEGMT010000335.1:0-3036 GCA_041182925.1 Pseudomonadota bacterium
GTTGCGGAATCAGCTTTTTGACATTAAGACTGTCCTGCTCAGTTAAAGCAGTAATCACACTGGCGCAATGGCATTGGTGGCTAATAATGGTTTCAATGTCGGCTTGTATCCCCGCACCACCGCTAGGATCGTGCCCCGAAAAACACAATACCACTGGCTTTTGACTCATGCCGCTACCCCATTTAGTAATTGTAAAAACTCAGCTTCGCTAATCACCGTCACGCCTTTGTCTTGAGCGGCATTGATTTTATTAGTGCCGACATTATCGCCAGCCACCAGAAAATTTGTTTTTGCTGAAACCGAGCTGCCGACTTTAGCGCCTTTGGCTTTGGCTTGTTTGCTGAGTTCATCGCGTGATCCGCTGTGCAACGTGCCGGTAAATACCAAGGTTTTTCCCGCTAAAGGATGATCGGTTTCGTTGGCTTGCTGTTGGGTGTTTTGTAGATTAAAACCCAGCGCGATTAACTGTTGGTACAGAGGCTCGATGTTGGCAAAACCTTCGGTAATCACCGCAGCGGTTTTCTCAGCAAAGCCTTCAATCGCGACAATTTCGTTTTCACTGAGCTTAAAAATTTCCTCCAATCGGTAATGACTTAGCAAGCGCTCGCAGTTACCCAACCCCATTCTAAACACCCCAAACGCTGCCAAAAAACGCCAATCTTCAATCGCTTCACTGCGACTGCGTTGTAATTGATCTAGCAAGTTTTGCGATTGTTTAGGACCAAAACCCATGCTTTCAAATTGTTCTAAATTTAGCTGATAAATCTCATCAACCCGACGAATACCAAATTCATAGAGTTTTTTAATCGTTGCTGCGCCAAAGCCGTCATTGTTTTTTAACACTCTGAAAAAGTGCTCCATGCTATTGCTGATTTGGGCAGGGCAGGCCAAATTATTTGGACAAATCAGATAATCATTATCCCAAATCAAATCGTGACCACAGCTAGGGCAATGCTCAGGAATTTGCGGCTCTACTGCGACAAGCACTTGCTCAATTTTCGGAATTACCTCACCGGAACGCGCCAATTGAATCACTGCGCCTGGGCCGATGCCTTTCTCTAACACCATTTTGTAATGATGAGCAGTGGCTCTGGATAATAAAGCCCCGCTTAAACGCACGGGCTCCAATTCGGCAACAGGGGTAATCCGTCCAGAACGTGAGGTTTGTGGGGTGACACTGATAATTTTGACTTCGGCAGTTTGTAAGTTTTCTTTGTAAGCCAATTGCCAGCGGTGATGATGACGAGTCGCGCCCATCGCTTGCTTCAAGGTTTCGTTGGTAATTTCTAAAATCACCCCGTCAACGTCAACATCCAGCTTGTGCCAGATGTCTTTAATAATATTGTCGAAATCAGCAATCAACGCTGCCCAAACCCCAGTCCAAGCCGGTAATAAAGCAAATGGATAAAATACCGCCGCACCATCAGCAATTGCTTGTTCCGCGTGTTGTTCAAGCTGTTTTTCTTTGATGACGCTGGCTTGGAAATTTCTTGAGTTATCAAAGAAGTCGGCTAAGTGTTCGGCAAAATAACTGCGGATGACGACAATTTCACCCGGGCCCAAGCCGCGTGCACCTTGATTAGCCACTTGTAAACCCCGCTCGAATACTCGGCTAATGTCCTGACCTTTGCGGCCATCGCCACGGGTGTAAAGGCTTTGGCCGTCGTCATAAGCGGCATAGCCATCTAATTTTGGGCTGACTTTAAATTCCAGTTCAGCAAAATTGATGTCTAATTCCGCAGCCGCTTTTTCAATTCGCCCAGCCCAGCGTTCGACATCATCACGGCTATAGGCTTTATCGGTAGAAAGCATAATGACCGGCAAATCAACGGTTTTTCCCGCAAATTGCGGTTCGGGTTCGACGCTTTCAAGCAAGGGATGATCGGGTAAACGGCGTTTTAATTCGGCCAGAAAAACATGATCGTAATCAGCATCGCTAATAATCGGCTCGCCGCCACGATATAAAGCATTGGCCAGCTGTAAAAAGGCGATTAACGCTTGATCTGAACAAGCGGTTAAATCTTGAGGATTTTGGCTTAATGCTACAAAGCTGGCTTGATCCAGCGAATTAAAATCTAACCCAGCTTGCTGGATCAGTAGAAGTTGATTGTCGGTGAGCATAACAGGGAAGGTTTGTTGCTTTAGGTCGAGATTATAACCTTCATTGCAAGCAACTTATCAGCAAACAAAAAAAGGCAACCTAGTACAGCTGGTTGCCTTTGAGAATGTCTATCTTTCAAGAGGAGTATGCCAAAGACAGGCAGTGGAAAGCGTCTGACATGGGTCTATTTTATGTATTTACGCAGAATGCATCTTGATGTAAATCAACAAATAGTCATTTTATGTGCTTTTATTGCTACAGTTTTGGCATAAACCCTGTATTTCAATGGTTTTGCGTTGGGGAATAAAGCCTGCTTGCTGTAATTCGGTTGCTAGGGCCGCTAATACCGGGTTTGCCTCGCGTTCCTCGATATTGTGACAATGACTACAAATTAACAGCAATTGGTCGTGCTGAATCCCTGAACAATGACAGCCTACGAAAGCATTTAAACTTTCAACGCGATGAATCAGCCCTTGTTCTAACAGAAAATCCAAAGCCCGATAAACCGTTGATGGCTTGGCAGCGTCGTTAATTGGCCGCAGTTGGTCTAATAAATCGTAGGCTTTGATGGCTTTGTGACTATTCCAAATCAATTCCAAAGTCTTGCGGCGGATTGGCGTTAGCAATGCGCCGCGTTCGCTACAGAGTTGTTCGGCAGCAGCCAAGGCCGAGTGAATGCATTGGCTGTGGTCGTGATGCAGGTGCTCAGTCATTTAGGAGTCGTCAACTTGGTCGGCTAAAGTGGCTAAGGTGGTGAGTGATTGTCTGAATAAATTGACCTCATCGGTTCTGACTGTCGCATGTGCAACTTTGCGACCTTTACGCGGGGTTTTGTCGTACAAGTGCAAATGAGTGTTATCTAATGCCAAAATTTGCTGATCATCCGCTAAACCACCGATGAAATTGACCATCGCGGCATAACCACGAGCTTGGGT
>JBEGMT010000336.1:0-4316 GCA_041182925.1 Pseudomonadota bacterium
ATTTCAATTTTAGAGATGCTTTGGATAAGCAAAAGGAAGGTATAAATGAAATCAGGCCAAGTTGAACGACGTAAACCGCTCAGAGTTAAAGCGGAAGAATTAGTAGATCGTTTAATACCAAATACAATTAATAGCGAAACGGCTGACGTTTTACTGCATCAATTGTTGGTTCATAAAATGGAACTCACTATGCAAAATGAAGAATTACAGAAAACCCATCAAGCATTGGAAGCGGCACGCGATTGTTTCAAAAATCTTTATAACTTATCTCCGGTTGGATTCATGGCGCTTAATCGCGACGAGTTGATTACAGAAATCAATCAAACTGGTTGCAATTTATTAGGGATTGATCCTGATAAGCTGAATAACCTCAGGTTCTCGACTTTTGTGGCTAACGAAGACCGAGATAATTGGTATCAACTGTTTCGTCAAATGTTTCACAGTAATGGCGCCGAAAAAAAACGCCTAGATTTACAAATGATTGGCAGTGATGGTAAATCTTTTAAGGTTCACTTAATCGGCGTTTTTCTACCCTGTTCGGATATTGTTTCAACCCCAATTTTGAGACTCGCTTTTACGACTGTCAGTGATATTAATCGTTTGCATACCCATAAACGTTAAAGCCTCTGCTTTATCTATATTTCCATGCTTTTCAGACTAATTAAGCGGCATAACATCACTGAATTTGAGATTGTTCAATCCAACGATTAATAGCAGTAACCAACTGTTACTCACCTCACTTAGCAACTCTCAATCACTTCAAAACAAGCTGTTCAGCCGCAAGCCAATCGGTTGTTTAACGCACAGAACCTCCATTTACATGCCGCTAAGCTAACCTAGGTGGCAAAAACCTAGCCTTTTAGCCAGCTAAATGAGTTAACAAAAATAAGGAAGCTATTTGATGGCAAAGCCATTTCAACATCGCATTCAATACCTGAATAACAAACCAATCCACCCTAAGTTACTAGCCAATCTGTTATTGCTATGGGGTTCTATGGTTTCTCATGCCGATGAATTAGCGATAGACTCGGTTAGCAAAGTGTTAGAAAAAGCTAACATGCTGTATTCTGAGGCTAAGTTTGAAGATGCGCGAACGGCCTTTGAACAGGCTATTTCGCTCGATAAAGGTTCTCTGACTGCTTGGCGGGGATTGGGGTGGAGTCACTGGGAACTAGGCCAAAAAAAACGCGCTTATCAAATCTGGCAAGATTTGCACCAGGCTTTTCCCAGTGATTTGCCAACTTTACTAGCATTAGCTAAAGCCAGCGAACAAGACCAACTTTGGGATGATGCCACTCGTTATTACAGTCAAGCATTAATTCTTTCACCCAATCAGTTAAGCGCTCAGTTGGGGCAAGCTCGGGTTTTTATCGCACAACATCAATTTCAACCGGCTGAACAAGCCGCTCGCTCAGCATTGCTTAACGCGCCATCAGATAACAATACAAAATCATTATTGGCTGATGCTTTACTGGGTCAAACACGTTTTCAAGAAGCAGAACCGCTATTAAGACAACTCGTAAAAGCCAAACCAGTGCCGTTTAATCAACTTCGTTTAGCGAAAGCCATCACTGAAATCGGTCAATATCAACAAGCTGCCGAAATTTATCAAACTAGCTTTATGAGTCATAACGACGCGTCAATTCTTACCGCTTGGCGTAGTCTGGGGACCAGGCTCAGAAAAGCCGGTGATAAGCAAGGTGCTTACCAAGTTTGGCAATTGATTTTACAAACAGTCCCAACCGATAACGCAACGCTAGTATTGGTTGCTCATGCCAATCAGCAAGACCACCTATGGCAACAAGGGCTGGATAACTACGCACAAATTTTAAAAACCGAACCGAATAACCAAACAGCAAAACTGGAACGAGCGAAAATTTTTATCGACCAACAAGATTACCCCGCCGCCGAAACTGAGTTAAATGCAATTTTGGCACAATCACCTTCTGATATTGATACCCAAGCTATTAAAGCCGAAGTGTTATTGGCAATGCATAAAGACGCTGCTGCAATTCAATTATTAGAGAATATTGTCAATACAAATCCTTCACCTAAAAAACTCAATCGGTTAGCGACAGTTTTAGCGGATGCCGGTAGAAACGATGAATCGGTCGTTTATTTTCAGAAAAGTCTGCAACAAAATCCTGAGGACAGCGTTGCAGTTATCGGCTTGGCGCAAACATATTGGCATAAACACGATTACGACGATTCGATTAACCTACTCAAAGCACATCTGGAGCATCAACCCAACAATGATCTGGTTCGTACTCGTCTTGCCGAACATGCCTCAGCCGATGATCAGTGGCAGTTGGCTGAGCAAAAATGGCATGAATTAGTCGAACGTCATCCAGAAGAAGTCAAATGGAAACTAAAACTAGCCACGCTATTGCATCGCTCCGGCCAGCATCAACAGGCAATCGCCATTGCTCAAGCCTTGGTCAACACTGATCCTAATAATGAAATTGCACTGGCAATACTGGCTGATGACGCTTCGTTTGCTGGTGATATTGAAAAAGCAATTTACTGGAATCAACGCTTAACCCAAATTACGCCCAACATTGACAGGCTCATGCAGCTGGGAAAACTGCGTATGCAATTGGGAAGCCAAATGGAGGCTGAAGCTAATCACGATGCGGCAATCCAGTTATACAATGCCGCATTGCAAAATTTTCGTCACGTCAATCAGCTAGATCCGATTAAATCCGGAGCATCAATTCACATAATTCAGGCTTTACGCTTATTGGGACAGACACAACAATCAATTGAGCTCGGTGAATCACTACACCAAACTTATCCAATTGCTAAAGACTTGACCAAGCAATTATCCGTTGCCTACCAAGAACAAGGCAATTACAACGAAGCTCGCGATATGTTGGCTGAAAACAGTCGATTTTTTACTGGTAACGCCATGCTGAAACAAGATTTAGCCAAACTGGACTATTTAGCAGGCCATAAAAACCGAGCCTTTGATGCGCTGAAACAACTACTAAAAACCACTGATCGACCAGCGGTTCCTGTTTTGTTGTATCACGGTATCACCGTTTCCGATCACCAAGATACTATGCCACTAAGTCATTTTAAGCAGCAAATGCGTGCGTTAAAACAAGCCGGCTATCAATCGATTAGTATCAAACAAATGCTGGATTTTTTAGAAGGTAAACAACTACCAGCGAAACCTATTCTGATTACCTTTGATGACGCTCGTTCCGACAGCTTCAAATATGCAGATCCAGTATTAGCTGACGTGGGATTTAAAGCGGTAATGTTTGTTCCGGTTAGTGACGTCGCAACCCACCAACCCTATGCAACGGTGTGGCCGATTATCCGCAGAATGTATGAGTCGGGGCGCTGGGATATGCAATGCCATGGTTCTAATGCCCAACATTATGTTCCGGTTGATAACGAAGGTCATCTTGGGCATTTTTTAGCCAATAAAATGTGGCTTAATGAAGCGGCGCGATTGGAAACTGATTGGGAATATGCCGCACGTATCGAACAAGATATGCTAACTTGCAAACAAACGGTGGCTCAACAAGTACCGGGGAGCGATGTTTTTGCTTTTGCCTTTCCCTACGGTGATCAAGGCCATCGCTCGCTATCCAATGCACCTGAGGCATTTGATATCAATCAAGGCATCGCTCAAAAACAGTTTAATTTGGCTTTTGACGTCGATAACAGCGATTTGGTCACTACAGAATCTGGCAAATTCAGCCTACCGCGTTTTGAAGTACCGCGCACGTTTTCGGGACAAGATTTAGTTCAGCAACTAAAAAATCTTGATCCAGGTTTATCCACACTATCAACCTTGGTCCAAATGAATATTGAGGCCGGCAATTATCAACAGGCAATCGCAGAAATTGAGCAGTTGAACAATCAGGGGTATGGTGATAGCGCACAATTACTGACTAACGAAGCTAAAATCCTCAGCTGGAGTAACGATCATACGGCCGCGAGGTCTAAATTTAACCAAGCGATTGCTCTCAAACCTGATAATCCTTTGATTCAAGAACAACTTCAAAAACTCAATCAACGGCTACGACCATCAGTGCAAATGCATGGTTTGTATTTCCAAGACAACGCCCACCGCAGTTATTACAGTTTTAGTCCATCAGCACAGTTTTCCTTGTCGGATGCTTGGTCGTGGTCGGCTTTTTATAAGTATCTGGATTTTAATCAAACCATTACCAGAGCAGCGAGCGATACCGAGCAAGAGCCTCATTTTCAGGCAACCGGTCATCAATTAGGCGCCCAAGTCCATTATGAATTGGGACCTAAATCAGCGATTTCTGCTGCGGTGGGAGTGGCAGATTTTTCTG
>JBEGMT010000337.1:0-10477 GCA_041182925.1 Pseudomonadota bacterium
GAGGTGATAAATCCGCCTTCGATTTGTTGGTGATTAAATATCAGCACCGGATTGTCCATTTAGTGAATCGTTACGTCAAAGATCCTAGCGAGGCTCAGGACGTGGCTCAAGATAGCTTTATTAAAGCTTACCGTGCTTTACCAGATTTTAGAGGCGATAGCGCTTTTTACACTTGGTTATATCGGATTGCGATTAATACCGCTAAGAATTATCTGTTGGCGCGTAATCGGCGCTTTATGGATTACGAATTGGAACTTGATGATGCCGAGCATGTTGAAAACGCTTTGCAATTAAGAAGTTTCGATACCCCGGAAAACTTGTTAATGAATGAACAAATCATGTCGGTGATTCAAACTGCGATAGACAAATTGCCAGAAGAAATGAGAATCGCTATTACGCTAAGAGAGTTTGAAGGTATGAGTTACGAGGAAATAGCCGATGCGATGGATTGTCCGATTGGTACTGTGCGTTCACGGATTTTTAGGGCTCGTGAAGCAATTGATGAAAAATTACTGCCATTGCTCAATTAAAGGTGTTTTTGATGCAAGACAAACTGAACGAAAAACTGTCACTATTGCTGGATGATGAACTAGATAGTCAGCAAGCATTGAATTTAATCGGCAAGATCAAAACCGATGCCGATTTACAAGCTAAATTCCAGCGTTATCAATTGATTAGCCAAGCGATTAAGAAACAAGATGCTTATTCTTTAGATGAGGGTTTTGTTGATAGGATTCAGCAAAGATTGCGCGGCGAGCCCACCTATCTGTTGCCGGTAAAATCACGAATCAGCCCGCGTCAAAAAGCTTTCTACGCAATCGCAGCCTCATTACTATTAGTAGTGGTTTGGCTATTGAGCAGTCATCAACAGCAGGCCAGTGATCTTTATCAAGTGGCGGCAATTGAGCAACAGAACACGCAAGTTCAAATCGACAGCAGCTTGAACGATTATTTACAAGCTCACGATAATTCGGTGTATGTCAGTCATCGCAACTTCCCTCAAGCCTATACCCGCGTGGTTGGTTATCAGCAGGAATAAAGTGTGTTAATACGGATTTTTATTGTTTTGCTGCTGACGGTTTCGATAGCTTACGCTGACAATAGCGTTGTATCAGCTCAGCAGTGGCTAGAAAAAATGCAAGCGGCGATGAAAAATCTCAATTATCAAGGCACTGTGGTTTTTATCAAAAATGGCCAGCTTGATACCATGAAATATCAGCACAGCCTGGTGAACGGTTTAGAACAAGAGCGTTTGTTTTCGCTGAATTCACCACTGCGCGAAATTACTCGCAAATCCAACGAAGTTAGTTGTTTTTTTAAAGAAACTAATGAAAAAGTCATCAATCATCATCCTATTGATAGTTCGTTGATTATAAATTTTCCGCAAGCTATTGATGTTGTTAATCAAAATTACCGACTTTATTTAGAGGGTGAAGAGTCGGTAGCAATGCAAATCGCCCAGATTGTTAGCATTAAACCCAAAGACCAATTGCGTTATGCGCGAAAAATTTGGATTGCTCAGCAAAATTTTTTGCCATTAAAAGTCGAAACTTATCACAATGATGGGAGTGTCTTGGAACAAGTGGTTTTTACTAACTTGCAGGTTGAAAACAATCATTTAAAGCCAGATAACCTCAGCGATGAACAGGCTGTTCATGTAAAACATCTGCATATCACTCAGGCTGAACCCTATGAAAAAGCGCCTTTTATCTTAAAAAATTGGCCAAATGGATTTGAAACGGTGTTTTTTATCCCCAATTCCCTACAAAAGAACCAAAAACCGGTTGATCATTTATTGATTAGCGATGGCTTTGCCTCGGTATCGGTTTATTTAGAACCCAAATCAGGTCAGGGCATCAATGGCTTACATGCTTTAGGTTTGGTTAATTCGGTCAGTCGTGTTATCGGTGATTTTCAAGTAACCGTTCTGGGTGAAGTACCGGCTAATACAGTCGAGCTAATTGCCGAAGGTATTGTCCTACATTAATTTTTTATTTCATGTATGAGTGGAGATTTCATGCTTAAAAAACTGTCATATGGAACAGCGTTATTTTTATTGATACTAAATAGTGCTTTCGCTCAGTTACCTGACTTTACCGAGTTGGTAAAAAATAACGGTGCAGCGGTGGTCAATATCAGTACTACCCAAAAAGCCTCTGATCAATCGGTCGGTAATGAACAAATGTTGCCGCCTGATTTGCCGCCAGAAATGGAAGAATTATTTAAACATTTCGGTGGTCCTGGTGGTCGCGGTGGTCAGGCGCCACGTGAAGCCAGTTCTTTAGGTTCCGGTTTTATCATCTCGAAAGACGGTTATTTGTTGACCAATCACCATGTGGTGAATAATGCGTCAGAAATTATCGTCAAACTCAAAGACCGTCGTGAATTAGTTGCTAAGTTGATTGGTTCTGATGAAAGCACTGATGTTGCGTTATTGAAAGTTGATGCCAAAGATTTGCCAGTCTTTGAAATCGGTTCGCCCGATCAATTACAGGTTGGTGAGTGGGTATTGGCAATTGGTACGCCATTTGGCTTTGACCAATCAGTGACTGCCGGTATTGTCAGTGCCAAAGGTCGTAGCTTGCCAGATGGTAACTACGTGCCATTTATCCAAACTGATGTTGCGATTAATCCAGGTAACTCTGGCGGTCCTTTAATCAATATGCAAGGCAAAGTAGTGGGTATCAACTCACAAATCTACAGCCGTTCAGGTGGTTACATGGGCTTGTCATTCGCGATTCCGATTGATGTTGCGATGAATGTGGTTGAGCAGATTAAAAGCAAAGGAAAAGTCTCTCGCGGTTGGTTAGGTGTGCAAATTCAAGACGTCACTCGCCAATTAGCTGAATCATTTAATATGGATAGACCACACGGCGCTTTGGTTGCTAAGGTAATTCCAGGTGGCCCAGCCGAAAAAGCCGGTTTGCAAATTGGCGATATTATTGTAGAGTTTAACGGTCAAGTGATTGAAACTTCTGGTGAATTGCCGCCTCGAGTGGGTGTTTTCCCGATTGACGAAAAAGCCAAGGTCAAAATTATTCGTCAAGGTGAAAAACAAGATATATCGGTAAAAATTGGTCTATTACCTAATCAGGCCAGTACACAAGCTAAAGAAGCGCCCGTTGAAGTTGCCAGCAACCGCTTGGGCGTTGTGGTTGCTGATTTAACTGTCGAACAAAGACAGCAATTACAAGTCGAGAAAAATGGCGTTTTGGTACAGAAGGTCGGTAAAGGTATTGCGATGGATAATGGCATTCAGCCAGGTGATGTGATTTTGCGTATTCAGAACAACGTCATTCACGATAGTGCTGAATTTAATCATTTACTTGCTAAACTACCTGCCAATAAATCGATTGCGATGTTGGTACAACGCAACGGTAGCCCCATCTTTTTGGCCTTTAAATTTGAGAAGTAAATTTCGGTAATGAGCTCAACTAAATATCAAAATCGCCCGTCTGGTTTAGGTTATTTTATTAATCAAATCCAGACGCTGTTTGTCAGCATGTTGCGGATTTGGACGATTCCTATTGTATTAATGTTGAGCGTATCATCAGGGTTTACTACTTATTATGGGTTGTCGCATTTTATTACTCCCTGGATTGCTTTGATCATTACAGTAGCAATCCAGTCGATTATTGTGATTTGCTCGTTGGAAATGGCCAGCATTCACTGGAAAGCCAATAAAATGCGTTATTTTTCAGTGGTGGCTTCATTAGCGATTGCGATTGCTGCATCAATTACGTTTTCTTATTTTCAGTTTTATGAAATCTCTGAAAAAGAAACTTTGCACATTAATCGGCTCAATGAACTGAGAGCGAATACCAAGGATTATTTAAATAAGATTTTGGTCATTAAAGCCGAGATTTTGCAGAAACAAAAACAGGATTTGGAAAAAGCTTCGACTGATGCTACGCAAGCTTATTTTGGTACTCACAACCAGATCGCCGAAGGGTATAAAAATCAGGTAGGTGAGGGGCCTTTTTGGCGCCATTACAACCAAATTTATCAAGAAAAAAAGCAACAATCGCAACATCAAGAGCAATTATTTACAGAACTTGATAAACAGATTAGCAGTCTGCAAAGTAGCTTAAATAACTTGGATGTGGCTAATAATATTGAATCGGCTTATGGTGAATTTTTAGCGAACTACCAAGCTATTCAGTTATTAGTTAATCAAGCCTCTAGTTCAATGGGCTTAGCGTTACCTGAACCGCCGCTATTAATGACTTATAAGCAGTTTGTCGAAGACATCAAACCTTCGTTTGCGATGTGGCAGGGTTTTTCTTGGTTTGCGTTTGTCTGTGCAGCGATGGTGGATTTTTTCACCGTGCTGTTATCGTATCGATTGGAATTTACTGCGCCTGGGCCTTTAACAGCACAAGAAGAAGAGTTGGTCTTTGAGTGCTTAAGACAATTTACCCAATTTCGTATTAATGCCAATGACGAATTGGAAATGATTATCGAAAAAAGCGAGCTTGAAAAAGCCCGTCGATATTCCGATTGGAGTCGAATGTTTGTGGTCGGTTTATTATTAAACCGTGGTTTCTTGCGAAAAATTGATCATCGAACTGTTGAGTTTTCACCGAATCTTTATCCCTTAATTGCGGAAAAAATGTCCGATAAAATTACAGCGCTTAGACAAACCAAAGCGCAAATGATAGCTATCAGCCATGAATAATCCTGATCAAGAACTAGAACAGTGGTTGCAAGACGGTGACGATATTTTTGCCGATCAATCGCTTGAAACCGATAACTGGATTGCTGATTTTGATGCTGATAGGCAATTAGTGGTATCGAAATTAGGTCCTTATAAACGCTTATTTTTACGACCACTAAAGTTTAGCCAACGGTTTTATCATCAATTATTTCCACTCAGTATCGAGAGCTGGAATTATCGAAGACAGATTTATTTATTTGAAAATTTTTGCCAAATAGACTTGGTTTTGGATTTACGTTTTCAATCCAGTCTTGCCTATGCTCAGCGTAATGATGATTTATTGGAACGCTTAAATCAGCACATTAAACAGACTTATAACCCCGCGATTGACGACATTATCAACCGTGAATTACAGACTTTAGATGACGGTAGTTGGGTCCAAAATGGTTTGCTTGCGGTTGAAAAACGGATTGCCTTAGCGGTTTGCGAAGTCCTGATTATTCAACATATTCAAGCCCAAGCAGTTTGCAAGATTAACGCCCAATTTGCTGAATTTCCATCGGTACAGCCGGGTAAAAATAATGTCTATTTTCATGTCCTGAAAAAGTCGTTTGAAACCCAAGAACTGAATAATCATGAGCGCAATCGCCAACAGCGCTTATTGGAATTACAAGAAGTCGAAGAAAAACAGCGACGACTTGAGCAAATTAAACAAGTCGCTGAATTGGAGTTGCAAGCCCAGGCGATTGAAGCTGAAAAAAATCGCCGCTTATTGCAAGAGAAACAAGAACAATTAGTCCAGCAATTAGAGATTGAAAAAAATATTCATGCTGAACATCTTAATCATCAAGCGCAATTGAAAGCAATCGAGTTTGATATTGAATTGCGTGAAAAAGAACAGCAACAAACTAAACAGCGTCAAATTGAAATTAAACAATTAAAAGCGCAACTTGCTCACGAGGCTGAAATTGAGGCTGAAAAAATTCGTGCTCAAATTCAGCGCCGTCAAACTTTACTGAGTGATGATTTGGATTCTACTGAGAAACAGTCGGAAACTTAGCTTAATTCGATACACAATAAAATATGAATAAAATCAAAGTACTATTCGTCTGTATGGGTAATATTTGCCGTTCACCCACTGCAGAAGGGGTTTTTACTGCAATGGTTAATGAGCGAAATTTGCAAGATCATTTTCAAATCGATTCAGCAGGTACTCATGCTTACCATGTCGGTGAAGCACCAGATTTAAGAGCGCAAAAAGCGGCCCGCGATCGGGGTGTGGAATTAAAACATCTAAAAGCCAGAAAAGTGGTGTTTGGTGATTTTGAAGATTTCGATCATATTTTGGTCATGGATGATGATAATCACGATATCGTTCAGCAAGCTTGTCCTGAACACTTCAAACATAAAGTGAAATACTTTTTAGATTTTGCCCCGCAATTAAATACCCGCGAAGTACCTGACCCTTATTATGGTGGTGAACAAGGCTTTGAGCGGGTTTTGGATATGATTGAAGCGGCTTCTGAAGGTTTTTTAGCCAGTTTGCAACCAGCGAGGATTTTGAAATGACCATTCAATCAAACAGCATTGCTTATTTGGATGGTGATGTCGTATTAGAAGGCTTCTTCGCCTATGATGATAGCGTTGTTGGTCAACGTCCAGTGGTGTTAATCCATCATGCTTGGGCAGGGCGCGATGAGTTTGTCGCCGAAAAAGCCAAGCAATTAGCCGCATTAGGTTATCTTGCTTTTGCAACTGATATGTATGGCAAAGGGATTTTGGGTAGCAGTCCAGAACAAAACGGCCAGTTGATGCAGCCGTTTATGCAAGACCGCAGTAAATTACAGAAACGATTGTTAGCTGCTTTAGCAACAGTGAAGTTGATGCCTTGGGCTGATAATCACAAAATTGCTGCTATTGGTTTTTGTTTTGGCGGCTTGTGTGCTTTGGATTTAGCCAGAACCGGTGTTGAAATTTGCGGTGTCGTGTCGTTTCACGGTTTATTAACCCCGCCAGACAACATTCCAGAACCAGAAATCAACGCTAAAGTTTTAGTATTGCACGGTCATGATGATCCAATGGTGTCGCCTGATCAGGTTTTAGCATTGCAGAATGAATTAAGTTTAGCCGGTGCCGATTGGCAAGTGCATACCTACGGAGGCACCATGCATGCGTTTACCAATCCGGTTGCTAATAATCCCGATTTTGGCACGGTTTATCAGCCTATTGCTGATCACCGTTCATGGGTAGCGATGCAAAACTTTTTAACGGAAATCTTCGCTTAGCCATCAGCCTTCGACTAAGGGGCGGTCGTTTGCTACAATGCCCGCTTTATAGCCCGATTTATAAGGATTTGATCTTCGGGCTTTTATTTGGATCACGGACTCATGTCAGACTTCGCAAAAGAAATTATCCCCGTCAATCTCGAAGACGAGATGAAACAATCCTACCTAGACTACGCCATGAGCGTTATCGTTGGTAGAGCACTTCCAGATGTCAGAGATGGCTTAAAGCCTGTACATCGCCGGGTTTTATACGCCATGAGCGAGTTAGGCAACGATTGGAATAAGCCCTACAAAAAATCGGCGCGTATCGTCGGTGACGTAATCGGTAAATATCACCCTCACGGTGATACAGCGGTTTATGACACGATGGTGCGTATGGCGCAGCCGTTTTCTTTGCGCTATATGCTGATTGACGGTCAAGGTAACTTTGGTTCGGTTGATGGTGATTCACCAGCGGCGATGCGTTATACCGAAGTGCGGATGTCAAAAATCGCCCATGAATTGTTGGCTGATATTGACAAAGAAACCGTTGATTTTGTTGCTAACTATGACGAGTCGGAATCTGAACCGACCGTGATGCCAACCCGTATTCCTACCTTATTAATCAACGGTTCATCCGGTATTGCGGTAGGGATGGCGACCAATATCCCACCACATAATCTGCTCGAAATTGTCACCGCGTGTTTGGCGTTGATTGAAAATCCTGATTTAAGCATTAAAGAGTTAATGCAAATCGTGCCAGGCCCAGATTTCCCAACCGCAGGTATTATCAATGGTGCTTCAGGTATTTACGAAGCCTATGCTACAGGGCGTGGTCGTATTTACTTACGCGCTCGTTGCCATTTTGAAGATATTGGTGACACTGGCCGACAAGCGATTATTACCACTGAGCTACCTTATCAAGTTAATAAAGCTCGTTTGCTGGAAAAAATTGCCGAGTTAGTCAAAGAAGGCAAATTAGAAGGTATTTCTGGTCTGCGTGATGAGTCTGATAAAGACGGAATGCGGATGGTGGTTGAACTGCGTCGTGGCGAAGTGCCTGAAGTGGTTTTAAACAATCTCTATAAACAAACCCAGTTACAAACTGTGTTTGGTATCAATATGGTGGCCTTGCACGACGGTCGTCCGCATTGTATGCCATTGAAAGACATTCTCAACGCATTCATCAATCACCGCCGTGAAATTGTTACTCGTCGAACCATTTACAATCTACGCAGAGCAAGAGAGCGGGCGCATATCTTAGAAGGTTTAGCGGTCGCTTTAGCTAACATTGACGAAATGATTGAGCTGATTAAAACCTCGCCCAATCCACAAGAAGCTAAAGCGGGTTTATTAGCTAAGACTTGGGCGGCTGGTTTGGTGTCGGTTTTATTGGATAGAGCGGATGCTCATCGTTCCCGCCCTGAAGATTTGGCTGCAGAGTTTGGCTTGGCTGATGGCAAATACCGGTTATCAGAACAACAAGCCCAAGCGATTTTGGACTTGCGTTTGCACCGTTTGACGGGGTTAGAGCAAGAAAAAATTGTTAATGAATACAAACAATTGCTGGAATTGATCGACGGCTATTTACACATCTTGGCCAGCGACACTCGCTTGATGGAAGTGATTAAAGAAGAATTAGCTGAAATCAACAGCCAATATGCCGATGCGCGTCGTACCGAAATTATTCAGGATTATTCAAACCTGTCTGCGGAAGATTTGATCACCGAAGAAGATATGGTGGTCACCATGTCGCATGAAGGTTATGTCAAAACTCAACCGCTAACTGACTACAAGGCTCAGCGTCGTGGTGGTCGCGGTAAATCAGCGACAGCCACCAAAGAAAATGATTTTGTCGAAAAACTGATTATCGCCAACACTCACGACACGATTTTATGTTTCTCATCGAAAGGTAAAGTCTATTGGTTGCGGGTGTTTAATTTGCCTGTTGCCAGCCGAGCTTCGCGTGGTAAGCCATTCGTTAATCTGTTGCCACTGGAAGAGGGCGAGAAAATTAACGCCATGTTGACGGTACGTGAATACAGCGAAGATAAATACATCTTCATGGCAACCTCGTCGGGGACAGTCAAGAAAACCCCGTTAACCGAGTTTGAACGTCAACGTAGCAACGGCAAAATTGCGATTGATTTGAATGAAAACGACACCTTGGTTGGCGTGGCTATTACTGACGGTCAGCAAAATGTGATGTTGTTCAGCAGTGACGGGAAAGCGGTTTGTTTCAACGAAACCGACGTCCGTTCTATGGGTAGAACTGCGACTGGTGTGCGTGGTATTCGCTTACAAGACGGTCAAAAAGTGATTTCCTTGATTATTGCCAGTGAAGGCACCGTGCTGAATATCACTGAAAACGGCTATGGTAAACGTACTAAATTAGAAGAATTTACTCAGCACCGTCGTGGTGGCCAAGGCCTAATCGCGATTCAAACCTCCGAACGTAATGGCGCGGTAGTGGGCGCAGTATTGGTTAACGATACTGACGAAATTATGCTGATTACTGACGGTGGCACTTTGGTCAGAACTCGCGTAAACGAAATTTCTGTAGTGGGTAGAAATACCCAGGGCGTGACCGTGATTCGTCTCGATAAAGGCGAAAAAGTGGTCGGTGTTGATCGGATTGATGGTTTGGGTGACGAAGAGGGCGATGACGAAGAAGCGGATTTGGTTGATGAAACTAATCTTGATACTGAAACCGATGCTGATGCTGATGCGGCTCAAGGTGAGGAACAATAAGCATGTCGAGAATCTTTAATTTCAGTGCCGGACCATCAACATTGCCAGAAGCTGTGTTGTTAAAAGCCCAGCAAGAATTATTAGATTGGCAGGGCACAGGGATGTCGGTGATGGAAATGAGTCACCGCGGCAAGCATTTTATGGCGATTGCCGAAACCTTGAAAAACGATTTAATCGAGTTATTAGCCATTCCTAGCAACTATAAAGTTTTGTTTTTACAAGGCGGTGCTAGCGGTCAATTCGCCTTGATTCCGCAAAATATTCTCGGTACTAAAACTAAAGCTTGTTACGTCAATACCGGCGCTTGGTCAACTAGCGCCATCAAAGAAGCGACTAAATATTGCCAAGTGCAAGTTTCGGCCAGTAGCGAAGCCAATCGCTTTACGACGATTCCTGATCGCGATAGCTGGCAAATTGATCAAGAAGCGGCTTATTTGCATTACACCTCAAATGAAACTATTCACGGCGTGGAGTTTTTTACGACGCCTAAGGTCGGCGATTTACCTTTGGTTTGCGATATGTCATCTGACATTTTGTCGCGCCCCGAAGATATTAGCCAATACGGTTTGATTTATGCCGGCACCCAGAAAAACATGGGGCCTTCAGGCGTAACCGTGGTGATTATCCGTGAAGATTTATTGAATTTGGCTAATCCACAAGTGCCAGCGGTGTTCAATTACCAACAACAAGCAGCAGCTGATTCGATGCTTAACACACCAGCCACTTATAACTGGTATTTATTAGGTTTGGTGTTGCAGTGGTTGAAACAACAAGGCGGTGTGGCTGCGATTGAGCAACTCAATAT
>JBEGMT010000338.1:0-2640 GCA_041182925.1 Pseudomonadota bacterium
ATATTGGTGTGTCGATTGCTTTGGCCGGTGGTGTTGATGAATGGGCGCATATGCCGTGTTTAGCGATTGCCGATCATTTGTTGCAACAAGCTGTCCAGCAAAAGGTCAAAGTGGTTGCCACTTTAGACACGCTATCGCATTGCTCAGGTATTTTTAGCAACACCCAAAAGCTGGCGGCTTTAGGTGCGGAAATACTCTATGGCGCAGAATTGGCTCATGCTGATATTCCTTGGGGGATTGATGCTCACGAGCTGCAATTAATCATGCATTTAACCGGAAAAACCGCTGTAGAAACTTTACAAACCGCGACTTCTAAAGCAGGGCAACAGTTAGGTTTAGCACCGCTGGGCACAATAACTGCTGGCGCTCCCGCTGATTTAATCGCTGTCAAAGGCGATGCCTTACAAAACTTTAAACGCTTGGAATATCCCGATTTGGTGATGTCAGGCGGTAAAGTGGTGCTTAATCAATTTTCATCCCACCAATAACGGCTTAACTCAATAATATTAGTTTTGATACGGCATGGTTTTGGTGGTTTAAAGTTGTTGGCTTAAACTGCTTTAAATAAATTCACTAGCAAGTTTTTTCTGAGCATTTGGAGTAAACAGTGCAGCATCAATTCTGGCATCAACGTTGGCAGCAAAACCAAATCGGTTTTCATAGTGCCGAGATTCATACTTATCTAAAAACCTATTGGTCAGCTTTAGCTATAGCGCCTAACAGTCGAGTATTTGTACCGCTATGTGGTAAGAGTAACGATATGTTATGGCTGCTCGCACAAGGCTATCAAGTGGTGGGGGTCGAGTTAAGCCCTATCGCCGTTGAAGCATTCTTTTCCGAAAATAATTTAATACCGACCGTGCGTCAACAAGATGGTTATTCAATCAGCGAGATTGAGGGCTTACAAATTTTTTGCGGGGATTTTTTTAGTTTAACCCCATCGTTATTGGGGAAAGTGGCTGCAGTTTATGATCGAGCGGCTTTGGTGGCATTACCTGTTGAAATGCGAGCTGACTATGTCGCCAGCCTGTCACAATTGCTCGAAGCCGAAACCCAAATATTGCTAATCAGTTTTGATTATCGCCAAGAAAACATGCAAGGCCCGCCATTTAGCGTCAGTCATCAAGCCATTGACAAACTTTATCGGCCTTGGTGCCAAGTCAAACATTTGGCTAGTGACAACATTATTGATAAGGAACCTCATTTTAAAACCCGAGGACTTGATCAAGTTCACGAACAAGTTTACCGATTAACGGTTGTATAAATCGTTCCGAGTTTAAAAAATTTTAATCTTGTGTGACAAAGTCACGGATTAGCTACCAGCATTGACTTATATTGCATTTGCCCCCGTGTCATTTCGGGGCGATCCCCATAACCAAGGTACTTAAAAATCCTCTATTCAGCCGTTCCTAGCAAACTAGCTGGGGCGGCATTTTTTAAAGTACCGCTAAATCAAGGTGGACATGCAATGTTAGATTTAATGTTAAAAATAGCTTCTAGTGTGCTGCAAATGAACCTTAGAGATCATCATGATATTCCTTTCGCCTTACCCTTAGTCTTTGCGGCCGTGTTAGGTTTTGTGATTGGCTTCATTATTTTAAAATTTATCGGCGAAGAGCAACAACAAGATGCCGAATAAGCCTTAATGCGTTTCACTAGCGTCTAGTAGCTTACTCAATGCTTGTAGATTGATGTTCGCAATACAACCTCGGCTTAATGTTAGCCAACCATAACTTTCAAAACGTTTAAGATGGCGAGAAACCACTTCACGGGCTGTGCCTAATTCTAGTGCCAGCTCGTTATGGGTTTTATGAACCGTCGATTCACCACTGGCTAACAAAGCCTTTGCCAATTTTTGATCCACCGAGCCAAACGCCAGATTCTCCATGCGCTTAATCACGTCCGCCAAGCGTTTAGAAAAATGACGAAATACAAATTCACGAAAAACACTTGATTGCTCCAAGCAGCGATGGAAAATGTGCGCTGGAATCACAAATGCCGTCACGTCTGATTCTGTAAACCCTTCTGCCGGATAATCATTGCCGCCCAGTAAACAAGATGTGGTTAAAACACAGGATTCACCGGCTTCGACATGATAAAGCACAATTTCACGACCCTCTGGCGACAGGATTTGTGCTTTGACACGCCCTGAAAGCAGCAACAAATAATTCTCACAGCTTTTGCCGGGATAAAACACCGGCTGACCTAGTGGCATCGTTACTAAAGTAGCCGATGCCATTAACTCGGCAACGATCTTATCGGTGCTGGCAGCAAATTCAGGGAAATGCTGTTTCCACAGGTTTTGATTCATTTTCGTAGTCACTTAGGCTTTGAGAAATTGAGAGCCTATCACGAAAACAATCAGACTCTGAAGGCTTATAACGGAATAAGCGCAGCGTTTCTGGGGAAGGCTTTGGTGGTTTTGAGAAGCTTTCTGCCCGAAACACTGCGTTTATTCGGGCCTACAGTAATAGGCAAAATTGCACATTCAGATTTCGCAAGTATTTGATTTTACAAACCGTTAACAAGTCGCGTGTCAAATAACATAGTTTAATTATATTCAATTAAACCATTATTGTTTCAGTGGTTGGACAGACAGCATTAGTTTTAGCTTTTAAGAAGTGTTGATTAATTCTAATA
>JBEGMT010000339.1:0-6706 GCA_041182925.1 Pseudomonadota bacterium
GTACAAAGCTTCAGAAACGATCAAATTGTCAGCGATTACACTGGCAAAGCCTTGATAAGCACCTTTATAAAGCTGCTCGGCCAGCGCCGCTTCGCTTTTGCGGGCCTTAGCCACTTGCTTAACAGCGGCGTCTAAAGTGGATCGTTTGGTAAATGATGAAAGTAATGACATGAACAGCTCCCAATGCCTCAATAGTAGGGTTGCGATAAAATAGCCGTGAATACTACAACATCCCTTCAAAACCGGAAAATGTAAATGTCTGATGAATTAATCGCTTTGGAAAAAGCCAAAGTAAATTTGGAAACTTCACAAATTGCTTGGAAAGAATTGCAACGCTTTTTTGCTGCTGGTTTAGCGATTTCGGTCGCGGCTGAGTTGGATTTGGTTGAGGTGGCTTTTCAAGTTTCTGCTGACAACAAAACCCAGGTGGAACAATGGCTTCAAGCCAACTTGGTAGCACCGGTTACCGACCAACAAGCCAGCGATTGGTATCAAAACGATAGTGAAGTCTGGGCGGTGGTGGTTAGACCTTGGGTTTTGGTGCAGGGCTAATGGGCAATCTGTTTGCTAAGATTCCCGATAATTTACCCGACGAGTTAATCCAAACTTTGGTGAGCGCCAACAATCTACGGATTGAGCGCATCGTTTCCCAAGGCCATCGTAGCCCTAATGATTTTTGGTACGACCAAGCCGATGATGAATGGGTGTTACTGTTACAAGGCGAAGCGCGAATAGGCTTTGCTGATGCGGAATCCGTGACGCTGAAAAGCGGTGATTATTTGCTGATTAAAGCCCATTGTTTGCATCGGGTTGAGTGGACGACTGATGAAACGGAAACGATTTGGTTGGCGGTGCATTTTAAGATTTAAAAACTGGCATACACCGCATACCTTAGGGCATTTGTTTACCGCACTGGCCTTGATCTACGCCCCGCCCCCTGCCGCTTACCATCACCCTGCGACTTTTTAGCGGCATAAGGCCGCTGCCCTGCTCTTGGTTTCGCTTGGTTGGCTTTTCTAGCTGGAGCTGGTTGGGCTTTTGGCTTGGGTTTGCTGTTAGTCACTTCCAGCGAAACTTTTTCATAGCCGGTATCAGCCACTCTCGGAATTTCGCGTTTTAGCAGTTTTTCTATCGCCGCCAATAAATAAGCTTCTTCTGGATCAACTAAGGAAATCGCTTGCCCATCGGCGCCAGCCCGACCAGTACGGCCAATTCGATGCACATAATCTTCGGCAACTTGCGGTAAATCAAAATTCACCACATGCGGTAGTTGGTCGATGTCGATGCCTCGTGCGGCAATGTCGGTGGCAATCAAAGCGGTGATATTGCCTTGTTTGAAATCGTCTAGGGCTTTGACCCGCGCACCTTGGCTTTTATCGCCGTGAATCGCAGCACAACGGATACCGTCTTTCATTAACTGTTTAGCAAGCCGATCAGCACCGTGCTTGGTGCGAACGAACACCAACACTTGTTGCCAATTGCCGTTGCCGATCAAATACGACAGTAATTCCCGTTTGTATTCGCGTTTTAGCGGATAAATCAATTGGGTGACTGTGTCAGCGGCAGCGTTGCGTTTTGCGACTGAAATTTCTACCGGATCGTTAAGAATCTGTCCGGCTAATTCGCTGATTTCGGGCGCATAGGTTGCGGAAAACAACAGGTTTTGCCGTTGTCTTGGCAATAAAGCAATGATTTTGCGAATGTCACGAATAAAGCCCATGTCCAACATGCGGTCGGCCTCGTCCAAGACAAAATGCTCAATCCGCGATAAATCCAAATGTTTTTGCTGAATTAAATCTAGCAAACGCCCCGGTGTCGCAACCACAATGTCAGTACCGCGTTGCAGTTTTTGAATTTGCGGATTGATGCTGACGCCGCCAAAAATCGCTTCGGCAAAGAACGGCAGGTTTTTGCCATAGGTTCTGACGCTTTCGTAGACTTGCAAAGCCAATTCGCGGGTGGGTGTCAAAATTAATACTCGCACCGGACGCGGCTTTTTCAAAACCGGCTGTCCTTGCAGGATTTGCAATAACGGCAAGGTAAAGCCGGCGGTTTTGCCGGTACCGGTTTGAGCGCCAGCCAAGACATCGCGGCCTTGAAGAATCACTGGAATCGCCTGCGCCTGAATTGGCGTTGGAGTTTGATAGCCTTGTTCGGCAACCGCTTCAAGAAGCTGCTCGGACAAGCCTAATTCTGAAAATAGCATGAATAAACCTTTGGTTGTTTGCCCGTTTGGGCAGGGGTAAATGTGATGGGGAAAGATGAAAAAGGGTTGGAAATGAACTAGAGATAATTCGTAGGATGTGCTGAACAACGTGAAGCGCATCATTCGCGACTGATGCGCTTCGCTATCGCTCAACACATCCTACAAATTCAATCGATTTGAAACTTAACTGGTAATCACAAACCGTACTGCATCTAAACGATATTGCGCGTCTTGAATGCTTTCGTGAGCCAGCATGGTCATTTCTTTTAACTGTTCAATTTCTTGATCTTTGATGCTTGGATTCACTTTCTTTAAACGCACCAAGCGTTTAATTTCGCTTGTCAAAGCGGTAATCATCAGCTTACTGCTTTCTGCAATCAGTTTTTGCATTTGCAGACTGGCCGATTGTTCGCCGACTTTAATCATCTCTTGAATATGCTGACGCTGGCTGTTTAAAAATTGGCTGATTTGGTTTTTATCGAAACTGTTTTCGGTTTCCACCAAACTCTCGTAACTCACGGCAGCGCTTAAATCTTTTTTGTTTTGATCAATCAAAATTCGCACTGGCGTATGTGGCAGGAAGCGGCCAATTTGCAGTTCGGCGGGTGCGCTGCATTCAACCACAAATAATAGCTCCATCATGAACTGACCGGGTTTCAGTTGCGGGTGTTTAATCACGCTCACCGCCGCGTTGCCGGTTTCGCTAGACAACACCAAATCCATCGCTGACAACACCATCGGATGCTCAGCAGTGATGAACTGCATGTCTTCCCGCGCCAGCGCAATTTCACGGTTAAAAGTCACGGTTAAACCGTCATCTTCTAGCATTGGAAAATGTGCGATTCGTAGGTTTTCACTCGGCCAAAGGATGTGACAATGACGAGAATGATCTTCGACATCAACCCCGTAGCAATCAAAAATCGCTTCCATATACGGCCACAAGCTGCCGTCATTTTCTTTACGACGAATCTCATCAACTAGGCTAATTGCAACTTCATCCCGGCAAGAATTGAGCTCCAGCAACAAATCGCGGCCTTTATTCAATTCGTCGGCCACTTGTTGATTTAAAGCTTGGGTATTGGCGATTAAGGCTTCAATTTCTGCCACGCTTTGGCTATCCAAGGCTTTTGGCAAGCTGTCGCCTAGCAATTTTGCCACTTGTGAAGCACCAGAACAGTTGTGACGGAAAGCGTCTAAACCTTCGTCATACCAGCGGTATAACACCTGCTGACGGCTATTGAGCAGATAAGGAATATGCAGCTGAATCACATGCTTTTGGCCGATACGGTCTAAACGCCCAATCCGTTGCTGCAGTAAATCTGGGTTATCTGGCAAATCGAACAAAATCAAATGGCGGACAAATTGAAAGTTGCGGCCTTCACTGCCGATTTCCGAACAAATCAACACCTGCGCCCTGCTCTCGTCATCGGCAAAGAAGGCTGCAGCGCGATCGCGTTCGACGATACTCATGCCTTCGTGGAACATGGCAGCGGTATGACCAACATGCTGTCTTAAAATCTGCTCCAGCTGAATCACAGTTTCGGCGCGTTTGCAGATTAACAAGGCTTTTTCATCGCCCAACGCTTTGAGTTTGTCCACCAGCCAATGCAAATAGGGGCTATTGGCTAAATCACTGGTTTCTTCGCCTTCTAATGGATAACCGTAACGTTCACGGTCGGGGAAACCTTGCACGGTGTGACGAGAGTTTCTGAACAAAATCCGGCCAGTGCCATGATGGTCGAGCAATAATTTGATTAATTCTTCACGGGCATTGCTGTCAAAATCATTAACCTGTTGCAGCAAGCTATCGACGTTGTCTTGTTTTAACAGCTCTTTTAAACGCGCTAATTCTGTATCGTCTAAAGCTTGCTCACTTAATAAGCTGTGCGCCAATTGCGCGACCGGCTCAAACTGGCTTTCTTCTTGTAGAAACTGCTGGAATTGATAAAAACGGTCAGGATCGAGCAAACGCAAACGGGCAAAATGGCTTTCTTTACCCAATTGTTCTGGGGTCGCGGTCAACAACACCAAGCCTTGGCTGGACAAAGCCAATTGCTCAACGAACAGATAATCAGCGCTCGGCGCCTCTTCACTCCATTCCAAATGATGCGCCTCATCGACCACCACCAAATCCCAGCCAGCATCCAAAGCTTGGTGTTGACGGTGTGGTGAATCAGAAAAAAAGTCTTGACTACACAACACCAATTGTTCGGTTTGGAACGGATTTTCACCATCACTGACCAAACAACGGCTCTCATCAAAAATACTGAACCGCAAATTAAAGCGGCGGCGCATTTCCACCAGCCATTGATGCAACAAACTATCCGGCACCAAAATTAATACGCGCTTACTCAAGCCATTAATCAAACGATGTTGAATGATTAAACCGGCTTCGATGGTTTTACCTAAACCCACTTCATCAGCCAACATTACACGCGGCGCAGCACGATTAGCGGCTTGTTGGGCAATGTATAACTGATGAGGAATCAACGAAGCTCTGGCTCCTTGCAAGCCTTTAACCGCCGATTGCTGGTGTTGTTGTTGACGCTGCCAAGTTTGATAACGCAAACAGTACCAGGCGGTAGGATCAAATTGTCCGGTAAATAAACGATCTTGAGGTTTGTTGAACTGGATGTGATGATTCAGTTCCATCTCGTCAATTTGATGCAAATTATCGTCTTCATCCAAGCCGATATATGTCAACAAACCACTGTTTTCCTGAATTTGGTGGACGGTGATTTTGAGGTAATCGACCGATTCAATTTCGTCACCTTCATTGAAGCGCACTCGCGTTAAAGGCGCATTGTCTTTGGCATACACCCGTCTTTCGCTAGTCGCTAAAAACAAGACGGTGACACGGTTGTATGCTACTTCCAAAATCATACCTAAACCGAGTTCCGATTCGGTATTGCTAATCCAGCGCTGTCCAGGAATAAAGTCGTTCATGAGATGTTATTTTTTCAAAATAAAGCGAAACAATCGCTGATTGAGAATAGAGATGATATAAAAACACAGCGGTGATAGTGAATCCACTATCACCGCTGAAACGAAAGCGTCAGCAACAATTAATCATCGCTGCCGTAAACGCCCAAGATTTGTAATAAGCTGGTAAACAGATTAAACAAGGAGACGTATAAAGAGACGGTCGCCAAGATGTAGTTGGTTTCGCCGCCGTTGATGATTTCACTGGTTTGCAACAAAATCATACCGGACATTAAAACGATGAACATCGCTGAAACCGCTAATGACAACATTGGGATTGAAAACAATAAGGCCGCGATACCAGCAAAGAAAGCCACCCAAACGCCAACCATCAAAAAGCCAGTGATGAAGCTGAAATCTTTACGCGTGGTTAAAGCGTAAGCCGATAAACCTAAAAACATCACACCAGTGCCGCCCAATGCCATCATGATTAACTCGGTACCGTTGCTGAACGCTTTAACATACATGCTTAAAATCGGGCCTAAAGTCATGCCCATAAAACCAGTCAAAGCAAACACAAAAACAATACCTAACGCACTATTGCTGTAGCGATTGGTTAAAAACAACAAACCAAAGTAACCGAGTAAAGTAACGACTAAACCTGGGTGCGGTAAATCAAACGCCATTGCGGCGGCAGCAGTTCCCGCGCTGAACAATAAAGTCATCGCTAACAATAGATAGGTGTTTTTCAAAACCTTGTTAGTTGCCAGAACGCTGGCATCGGAACGAACAGTTACAGTATTTAAGCGCATATAATGTGTCCTCAAAAAAGAATAGAGCTTATAAGACTAATCAAGCCCGATTAAATTCCCGTTAGGCATGATAGATAGCGCCTAGTATACCCAACAATCATACAAATTTACCTTTAAAGCTGATGACAGAGACTACTCCCTATCAATTAATGGGCGGTGAAACCGCGGTTCGTAGCCTGGTTGATCGTTTTTATTTTTACATGGACATTTTGCCGGAAGCGGCAGCGGTTCGTGCCGTTCATGGCGAAAGCTTAACCAGCGCCAAAGATAAATTGTTTAAATATTTATCCGGTTGGTTAGGGGGGCCGAATTTGTTTATCGAAGAATTTGGTCACCCCATGCTGAGACGTCGGCATTTTCCGTTCAAAATTGGCGAAGTGGAGCGCGACCAATGGATGTTGTGTATGAACAAAGCCTTGGCCGAAGTGCCGATGCCGCAAGCTTTGCGGGCTAATTTGCGGGAGTCCTTACAGCAATTAGCGACTCACATGATTAATCAGCCGCCCGGATAATGACTGATGTTGCGCAACTTGGGATTGAGTGAATTTTTAATGTTTTATAAAAAAGGTTTCGCATTGCGAAGCTATTTGAACATCGGTTCTCGCACCGACAGGCGAGATACTTTCTTTTGTTTGGCCAAAAGAAAGTATCCAAAGAAAAGGCCACCCGACCGCCGCTTGCTTCCTGCGCTCCAAAGCGTTTACTGGGGGTTTGCAAAAGGGGCTTCCTGCCCCTTTGCCAACTTGCCGCATCCATGCGGCAACCC
>JBEGMT010000340.1:0-3381 GCA_041182925.1 Pseudomonadota bacterium
CCACTGATTAACACAATGCTCAAAATAATCAGCGCATCGACATGGTCGTTTAAATAAAACGAAATTCCGGTCGCGAACAGCAACAACAAAATAATCGAGCTTTTGAACTGCGCCAGTAATAACCGCAATACGGTATTGGGCTTTTTATGATTGAGCTGATTGGGGCCGTATTGTTTTAGCCTGGCTTGAGCATCATCGCTGGCTAAGCCTTGCTCACTGCTGTTTAATTGTTGAAAGTGTTGCTGAGCGCTGAGGCTCCAGAATGGTTGAGGGTTGCCTGTCATTTGTGCCACCTCGTGTAGCGTTTAGGCTGAAATATTTAATCTAATTGACACTAAAGATTATCAAAAAGTCTTTTACAAAACCGATCAAAACTATATCATCGGCAATATGAAATTTGTTCTTGATACCAATGTTTTAGTTGCAGCAATAAGAAGCCCTCAAGGTGCTTCCGCTGCGCTTTTAAAACTGACACTTAACAACAGAATTACACCTTTGGTTAGTGTGCCGTTGTTTTTAGAATATGAATCGGTGCTTTTAAGATCAGAACATCTATTATCATCCAATTTAAGCGCTTCACAGGTTCTAAATTTCTTAGATGTACTGGCTGGTTTTGTAACCCCAGTAGAAATTTTTTACTTATGGCGGCCACAACTAAAAGATATAAAAGATGACATGGTGCTTGAAGTTGCAGTAAATGGACAAGCCGATGTGATTGTGACATTTAACACCAAAGACTTTAACTCGGCTGTTGATAAATTTAATATCCAACTGATGCAACCAAACCAATTTTTGAAGGAGATACAAGATGGCAATTCATAGTAACTATGCATTACGTTTACCAACATCCCTAAAACAATCCGTCGAACAAGCCGCTCGTGATGATGGCACTTCGCTTAATCAGTTTATTGTCACTGCCGTCGCTGAAAAACTTTCGGCCTTAAAAACAGCAGATTATTTTTCTGACCGTGCAAAAAAAGGCAATTATGCTGATGCTTTAGCAATACTTGATAGGACAGCTGGACAACAGCCTATTGCTGGCGATGAAATCTTATAAAGACCACTAAGCGTTTTGCAAAGGAAACGCCAAAACCTGATCAATCGTTTTACAACCACTGGCGATCATCAACAAACGATCAATGCCTATCGCTATGCCGCTACAATCCGGCAAGCCAGCGGCAAGCGCATCAATCAATAACTGATCTTTAGCAACGACAGCTAAGCCATGTTGTTGGCGGTAGGCAATTTCTTGATCAAATCGCGCTGATTGCTCCTCTGCATCGGCTAATTCATAAAAGCCGTTACCTAATTCCATGCCGTTAATTAACACTTCAAAGCGTTCAGCAATTCTTGGGTCTTGGCTATTTAATCGCGCCAGCGATGATTGAATCGCGGGGTAGCTGTGAATTAACCAAATCGTGGCTGGCGTGAGTGCGGTTTGTAAGCAGTGGCTAAACAGGAAATCGAGCCATAAAGCATGGTCGTCGCCACATAAATGCGCGGCATCGACCAAGCCTTGGGCTAGTGCGTAATCTTGATAAGCATCGAGCTTGAAGACCAAAGCATCTAAGCCAGTGATTTGTTGAAAAATCTGCTGATAGCTAATTTCAATCACATCGAGCTTTTCTGGTAATACTTGCTGCAATAATTCAGCGACTTCGGCCATTAACTGCGGCAAATCGTAGCCGACTCGATACCATTCCAAAAGGGTGAACTCAGGATTATGACTGCGACCACTTTCGCCATTTCTGAAGGCTTTGCAGATTTGATAAATACTGCCAGAACCTGCCGCTAATAGCCGTTTCATGGCAAATTCGGGCGAGGTTTGTAGGTAGAGAGTGGGATTTTGCGGGGGGTAATTGAACTGACTGGAGAAGAAATCCAGCTGTGGGTCAGTGCCTGTAGCGCTGCACAACAGCGGGGTTTCAACTTCTAAGACATCGCGTTCGGCAAAAAACTGCCGAATCTGGTTGAGCATTTGCGCCCGTAAACGCAAATGCTGCCAATCAGCAATCGGTTGCCAACGCTTAGTCACTTATTCTTTAACGCGAGAAACGTATTCACCGGTACGGGTGTCAACTTTAATCATTTCGCCGATTTGAACAAACAACGGTACACGCACCACAGCGCCAGTTTCTAAAGTGGCCGGTTTGCCACCGCCACCTGATGTATCACCTTTTAAACCTGGGTCGGTTTCAGTGATAGACAATTCGACAAAGTTGGGTGGTGTCACAGACAAAGGCGAATCATTCCATAAGGTCATGGTGCAAATGTCTTGCTCTTTTAACCATTTAATCGCTTCTGACACTGCGTTTTTATCAGCTTGATATTGTTCAAACGTATCAGGCACCATGAAATGCCAGAACTCGCCATCGCTGTACAAATATTGCATTTCGCGATCGACAACATCAGCACCTTCTACGGTTTCGCCTGATTTAAAGGTACGCTCAATCACGCGACCGGTTTTAAGGTTTCTGATTCTAACGCGATTAAAGGCTTGGCCTTTGCCGGGTTTGACAAACTCGTTCTCAATGATTGAACAAGGGTCGTTGTCCAGCATAATCTTTAAACCGCCCTTAAATTCGTTGGTGCTATAAATTGCCATTTTTTCCTCGTGAAACAAACAATAGTCTGGCGATTATAATGGATATGATTTTTATTCGGAAACCGGAGCGACATTGAAAACCTCAACTACCTCATGGCAACAACTGCTTGCTGAGGGATTTACTGACATTGAGAGCCTTTGTCAGCATTTACAATTAGAGCCCAATCAATTGCCTTTGTTGGTCGGTTTTAAAGATTTTCCGTTACGAGTGCCGCGCGGTTTTGTCGATTGCATGGAAAAAGGCAATCCAAATGACCCTTTGTTAAGACAAATTCTGCCGATCCAAGATGAGCTAGTCGACTACCCTGGCTATAACGCCGATCCAGTCGGTGATTTAAACGCGGTGGCAGCTGCTGGCGTTATTCATAAGTACCAAGGTCGAGTATTACTCATCGCTACCGGTGCTTGCGCGGTGCATTGTCGTTATTGTTTTCGGCGTAATTTTCCTTATGGTGAACAACAACTGTCCAGCCAAAAACTACAACAGGCGATTCGCTATATTGCTGAACAAAACGATATTAGCGAAGTGATTTTGAGCGGCGGCGATCCTTTGTTGTTGAACGACGATAAACTGGGATTTTTATTACAACAATTAGCTGCCATCAAACACGTTCAACGCATCAGGCTCCATAGTCGAGTCCCTATCGTGTTACCCGCTCGGATAACCGATAGTTTGTTGACTCATTTAAGCCACTCAAATAAACAAATTGTGATGGTTTTACATAGCAATCATGGCAATGAATTAAGCCCGTCTGTCGCCGAGGCTTGCTTGAAAC
>JBEGMT010000341.1:0-2924 GCA_041182925.1 Pseudomonadota bacterium
TTATTCAGGTTTGGCCGTTACAAGGCGCGGATTTGCTGGCTTGGTTACAAAGACGCGCAGCTAAAAAAGCGATGTCGTTTGATGATGAGGCGGTGAAAAGCTTAGCAGCGCGGATTGAAGGCAATTTATTAGCCGCTGCTCAAGAGATTGAAAAGCTGTATATCTTGCATGGCGCTAGTCGTATCAGCAAAGCGATGATTGAGGATCAGGTTGCTGATAGTTCTCGATTTGATGTGTTTAAATTGACCGATGCTTTGTTACAAGGCAAATTAAATCGTGCAGTGAAAATTCTCAATGGTTTGCAAGCTGAGGGGATTGCGGCGCCGGTGATACTTTGGGCGATGAGTCGCGAGGCGCGGACTTTAATTAATATCAGCCAAGCCTTAAAACAAGCTGGTCATCACGAAGCGGTTTACAAAAAACATCAAGTTTTTGAACAGCGCAAGCCGTTGATTCATCAAGCTTTGAATCGACTTAACGCGTCTGATTTGCAAGCAATCTTGCGTTTATGCGCCACGACTGACCAGCAAATTAAAGGTCAATTAGCGGGTGATAGCTGGGAAAGCTTGTTTGGCTTGTGTTGTTTGTTTACCAATACCCCGACGCTAAGCAAACTCTGAACAGAAGTGACATTCGAGTGCTAAAGTTGATAAAATTACTAGGTTATTATTTTTGAATGGAAAATGAGTATGAGCGTAATTGAAAGAATTGAAAATCAGCTTAATAACAACGCAGTGGTGTTGTACATGAAAGGAACCCCTGATTTTCCACAATGCGGTTTTTCTAGCCGTGCGGTTCAGCTATTACAAGCCTGTGATGCGGATTTTTTTGCGGTGAATATTTTTGAAGACCCCGAATTGCGTGAAGCTTTGAAAGAATACTCTAACTGGCCAACCTATCCGCAGTTGTATATCAAAGGTGAATTGATTGGCGGTTGCGACATCATTGTTGATTTATACAACAAAGGCGAATTGCAAAATTTGGTTGCTAACGCTTAATTGATTTTCTCAATCTCTGGGCAACTGGCAAACAGTGAGTTGCCCAGATTTTGATCTTCCATTTCCATGAATCGTTTCCAGCGATTCATAATCATACAAAACAGTTTCGCGGTTTGTTCGGCATCGTACAGCGCAGAATGAGCACGACTGTTATCCCACTCTAAACCGGCTGCTTCAGCAATTTTAGCCAATACGGTTTGACCATAAGCCATTCCCCCTAAGGTAGCTGTATCAAAGCTACTGAATGGATGAAACGGGCTGCGTTTATACTGGGTTCTATCAATCGCCGCATTGAGAAAGCCAATATCGAAAGCTGGGTTGTGGCCAACTAAAATCGCTCGCTTGCATTCGTTGCGTTTTACGGCAGCCTTAATCGGCGTAAACAGCTTATTGAGGGCTTCTTTTTCATCAATCGACATTCGAAACGGATGATAAGGATCAATGCCAGTAAATTTTAAAGCCGCCTCATCCAATTCTGAGTTTTTAAAAGGAATGATGTTGCAATTATGTTTTTCGGTAATGTGCAACCAGCCTTGTTCATCGGCTTCGACGATAATCGCGGCAATTTCGAGCAGTGGATTCTTTTTAGGATTAAAGCCAGCGGTTTCTATATCAATAATGACGGGCAAATAGCCCCGAAAGCGTTTGCCTAGTGGGTTTGGGCAGGTTTCCATGAATGTGGGGTTGAGTTTAAAATTCAGTTATGTGCTATGTTACGCGAGTTTGTGACAGGTTAAAAACTATAAAAATTAAATAGGAGGGCATTGTATGAAAAACAGTTGTACAGCAAAGTTAGTTTCTGTTGGCTTATTAACCTTATTAACTGGTTGTGCCACTACCCAAGTCACTGATCCTAAAGATCCTTTTGAGCATTGGAATAGAAACGTTCAATCATTCAACGATCACGTTGATGATTATGTGATGAAGCCAGTTGCTAAAGGTTATAAATGGGTAATGCCGACTTTCGCTAATCAAGGAGTCAGTAATTTTTTCAGTAACCTTGATGATATCGGTGTTTCTGCCAACGATTTATTGCAAGGCAAATTAGCACAATCCGGTTCTGATAGTGCGCGGTTTTTAGTCAATACCACGGTGGGTGTGGCTGGTTTAGTCGATGTTGGCACGATGATTGATTTACCAAAACACAATGAAGATTTTGATCAAACTTTAGGTTATTGGGGCGTGGCAACTGGTCCGTATATTGTTTTGCCATTCTTCGGACCTAGTTCGCCGCGCGGTATCACTGGCTTATTAGGTGATGCAGCACTTAATCCGATCAGTTACACCGGTGTTTATTTCGCTAGTAATTATCTCGCAACCGCGGTTTCTGGTGGTTTAGGTGCGGTTAAAGCGATTGATGTCCGCTCAGATAATTTAGCCACTGAAAAAGTTGCTAGCGAAGCGGCGGTTGATCGTTACAATTTTTTCAAAAATGCTTACTTCTTACAACGTAACTATCTGGTTCACGATGGCAATGTGCCCGATGAAGACGTTTTAAAATATGAAGAGCAAGATGGCAAAGGTTTAGGTCCTGTCAGTCCTTACTAAAGCTTGAATCATGCCGCTAATTTATAAAACTTAGCGGCATGATAATTTAAGGCTTTAATTTTGTACCAATGAATTGCGCTTCCGCTGTCTGCAATTGGGCAGGCAAAATTTGATTTTCGAGCACCGAATCGGCGGCTACATCACAGCCGACTCTTAAATAATTCGGTGTATAACCAAAATAACGTACTAAACCGTTATCGAGGTTTTCAGTGTAACCTTCCCATAAAACGTCGGCTTGGCTATCCAGGTTTTTAGCAATAAAGGCTTGTTTCAAGCTTTCCGCCAAATCATGTAATTGCTTGCTGCGTTGTTTTTTTACTTCGGCACTGATTTGATCAGGCAAGCCAGCGGCTTTAGTGCCTTCGCGCGGTGAATAGC
>JBEGMT010000342.1:0-3670 GCA_041182925.1 Pseudomonadota bacterium
GTTGCCCAAGTTATTGGTGGAATAGCGAGCGCTATTTAGGACCCGCGGTGTTACTGCAAGCTTATCGTTGGTTAGCGGATAGCCGCGATGATGCAGACCAACAACGGCTTGAACAATTAAACGATGCCTTTAAATTGTATCGCTGTCATACCATCATGAATTGCACTGATACTTGTCCAAAGGGTTTAAATCCCGCTAAAGCGATTGCCGAAATCAAACAGCAATTATTCAAATATGAACGAGATTAAGCAACTGCGCTGGCGTTGTCGGCGGGGAACTTTGGAACTGGATTTGATCTTGTTACGCTATTTGGATAATGACTACCCTATTGTCAATAAGCCTGAACAATTGGCGTTTCAGCAATTGTTAGGCTTAGAGGATGTAGATTTGATGAGCTATTTGATGGCGAATAAGCAACCCGCCGATCAACATTTATTGACAGTGATTAGCCAGCTGCAAAATTTTAGTAGGGTGCAGTGCATGCACCCTACGAATCCTCAGTTTAAATAACGCCCAAAAAAGCCAACGCTAATAATATAGCTAAAGCAAATCCGACAATTTGTGTTGGCACATATCCCCATTGTCGACTATGTGACCAAACAGGTAACACGCCTAACAACATTAAAAATAAAACTGTAAATCCAAGAGTAGCAATTGACATACTCATAATTAAGCTCCTTAGTGTTTATGATATCGGTGTTTAATTTATTATTCGTCGGCTGATTTGTCTGTAGTTTTGCCAACATAACAACAAGCGAATGATTAAATGACTATGTGTGGTGCCGAACAGATGGCCTGAGGGTTATTGTTTATGGTTATAATCACGCGCCATTAAGGTGTACAGCAGTGAAGCTTGCTGTTTTTACTTTGGCCGCGACTCCTTAGCCACTGTGAGATGCTTTATGTCATTTTTAGATTCACCGATTCAAAACCGC
Organism: Pseudomonadota bacterium; assembly: GCA_041182925.1. Classification (GTDB taxonomy): domain Bacteria; phylum Pseudomonadota; class Gammaproteobacteria; order Methylococcales; family Methylomonadaceae; genus Methylomonas. The sequence continues at coordinate 936 of JBEGMT010000342.1, forward strand.
TTATTAGCGGCATTGCCTGAAACTGATTACCAACGTATCGCTGCTTATCTCGAACGTGTAGAACTATCGCTCGGTGAAGCGCTTTATGAATCAGGGGTTAAATTGCGTTACGCTTATTTTCCAACGACCAGCATCATCTCTATGTTGTATGTTATGAAAAATGGTGGTTCGGCAGAAATTGCCGTAGTGGGAAATGATGGTATTGTCGGCTTGGCGTTGTTTATGGGTGGAGGGTCTATGGCTAATCGAGCCGTGGTTCGTAGTGCAGGATACGCCTATCGACTTAGGGCAGATTATTTGGCTAAAGAAATAGCCCGTTCGGGTGGGCGTCGAAGTCAAGCTTTGCAAGATTTACTATTGCGTTATAGTCAGGCCTTGATTACCCAAATGGCACAGACTGCGGTTTGTAATCGCCATCATTCGATTGATCAGCAGCTATGTCGATGGTTATTATTGAGTCTCGATCGTTTGTCATCCAATCAAATTACTATGACACAGGAGTTAATTGCCAATATGCTTGGGGTTCGTCGTGAAGGCGTTACCGAAGCAGCGGGTAAGCTTCAGCATGCAGGATTAATTGCCTATAGTAGAGGGCGAATTAATATACTCGATAGGGAAGGGTTAGAAGCTCGGGTGTGTGAATGTTATCAACAAGTATGCAGTGAGTTTCAACGTTTATTACCTTATCAGCCTCAGCGTAAATAATCTATACTTTAAATAGTTGCTCAAACACTAAGGCTGGCAATGGCTTTGAGAATAAAAAACCTTGTCCATAGTCACAATCAGCCTGTTTTAATAATTGAAGTTGTTCCTCGCTTTCAATGCCTTCAGCAATGACTTTGATACCTAGTTTATGAGCCATTAAAATCATTGCTTCGCAGATAACCATATCGGTGGAATCAATAGTTAAATTGCTGACAAAGCTACGATCAATTTTTAAATAATCAATTTGATATTTTTTAAGATAGGACAGAGACGAATAGCCAGTACCAAAATCATCGATAGAGATTTGCATTCCCGCTGCTCTAATTGACATTAACTTATCAGTCACTAATTGTGAAGCGTTGAGCAACAATCCCTCGGTAATTTCTACCGTAATCGCATTACCCGGCAAATTTAACTGCTGTAAATGTTCAATCCAGTCCAGATAACCCTCTTTGTGGCTTTGAAACTGAATCGGTGATTTGTTAACGCTGACTTGAAATTGCGGGGCTAAGGTTTGTCGCCAAATAGCCACTTGGTCGGCTACCTGAAGAAATACCCATTCACCTAATGCTTTAATTGCGCCACAATCTTCAGCCACAGCAATAAACTCCATCGGATTGACCGAACCACGGATTGGGTGCTGCCAGCGGATTAAAGCTTCGGCTTTTTCAACATTACCAGTGTTTAATTCAACAATCGGTTGATAAACAAGGCTAAATTGTTTTTCGATAATGGCGGTACGTAAATCATTGGCCAAGCGCAGACGGTTTTCGGCTAAAGCTTGCATAGTCGGTGTAAAGTAGCAGAATTGGCTGCGTCCTAATTTTTTGGCGGCATACATCGCTTGATCGGCCTTATTCAGCAAATCATCAGCATTGGCTGCATCGTTTGGGTACATGGCAATACCAATACTGATTGAAATATAACAACTCTCATTTTTGAGTATAAATGGTTGCGACATTACTTCCAGTATCGATTGTGCGACCCGATCCACGCCATTGGGATCGTGTAAATCAGCCATAATCAGGGTAAATTCATCACCACCTGGCCGAGCTAAGGTATCCGATTCACGAATACACATCTGTATGCGTTGTGTTGCTTCAATTAGCAAATCATCGCCAGCATCATGGCCTAAGGTATCGTTAATGTATTTAAAATGATCAAGGTCAAAAAACATCAAAGCCAATTGCTGTTGTTGGCGATGAGCATTGATTAAAGCCTGTTGCAAACGGTCTTTGAACAAGCGTCGATTAGGTAATCCAGTTAATAAATCGATATGCGCTTGGTGAAAGATTGTTTCTTCGGCTTTTTTACGCTCGGTTATATCGACCACTGCCACCAGACACGTTGTACGGTTGATATTGGCACTGGCTTGCAAATTGACCCAAGTGATTTTTTTATTAACTATCAAGGTTAACTCGCAACTTTGTACACCGCTGTGAACGAAACTATGGCCTAAAAACAGACCAAAATCTGGTCTTTGCTCATTGGCAACTGATAACACAAACTTTTTGCCAATTAAGCTGGTACGTGGCTTACCTAATAAAGTTTCGCCACGAAAATTAGTTTGCTGGATACTACTATCAGGATTGAGAATAAAATAAGCTACTGGTGCAAAATCAAATAATTCCGAGAAATGTTCCAAAGCCATTTCTGCTTGTCCGCGTGCATCAATCAAAGCTTCATTTTGCATTTCCAATTCAATTTGATGAACCTGCAACTCATGAACCAAGCGTTTCTGATCAATTAGCTTACCTAAATAAGTATCAGTATTTTGTGCTAGTTTTTTTTCAGCACGTTGTCTAAGTAAACTATTGTCTATATCATTATTCATGGCGTTCTCTTAGTTGTGCTTCCAAATGTTTAGTCTCAGAAATATCAATAAAAGTAATGACAACGCCATCAATAATATTGTCATGAGTTCGATAAGGCATAATCCGTACTTTAAACCAACGCTGATTATTCGCTTTAACTGCTTTTTCTCTAAATATCAAGGTACGTAATACTTCTTCAATGTCTTGCTGTAATTC
>JBEGMT010000343.1:0-4702 GCA_041182925.1 Pseudomonadota bacterium
TCCATAATGATTTTATTGTATTAATTATTTTGAAACCATCATTAATCAATCAAAAAACTAGCCATAACAAAGAAAATACATTATTTAAAGATACAATAGATAAGTCGACCATCAAAAAACAATGAACACATTGAATTTCTAATTAAATTAACACTGGGTTTGTAAAAAATTGGTTATTTTCTAAACTGAACTATTCGAAGTTATTAAATCAAAAGCTCTTAATCAATTTAAATCGACTTTACTGCAAAAGCATTCTATTAAAAAATTACTAAAATCATACGAACGTATGATTACAAGCCAAGTTAAAACTTGCGATAATCACAACAGAAAAGGTTAAGCTTATTTGTTAGTTAGTTTTTTATTTAAAGCTTAAGTTTCGAATAACATAGGATTAGTTTTCATTATTTATCAAAACCATCAAATGACAAATTCAAAAGGAAACGTTTACATTGTTGAAGATGATGACTCAATCAGAAAAGCTTTGAATCATACTTTAAACATTGCTGGCTATAATGTGAGAACCTTTTCAATACCAACTCAATTTTTATCTAATCTTAATATTGAACATCCAGCTGTTATTATTTTAGATATGCTTTTACCAGAAATGAGTGGCATCAGTGTACAGATAGAAATTCTAAAAAACTATCAATCAATACCGATTATTTTTATTTCTGGAGAAAGTTCATTAGATCAAGCAATTTTTGCAATGAAGCACGGCGCTATCGATTTTTTAATTAAACCTTTTCTGACAAAAGATTTAATACCCGTGATTGAAAAGGGTTTAGGAATTGACTTAAAGAATATTAATCAAAAAAAACAACAAGAATCACTTAATGAAAAATTAAAAGCTCTAACCAGTCGTGAACTTGAAGTTTATCAATTACTTTTAAAAGGATTTAGCAATCAAGAGATAATGAATGAACTCAATCTGGCATTACCTACTACTAAACAATATAAATCCCAAGTAATGCGCAAATTAAAAATCAAAAGCTTTTCAGAGCTAATTGAACTCAACAACGGAGAATATATATAATCAAGCTATTGACACTTAGAAAAAATTTCTAGAATTTTAGTTTCTAATTCTATGTAAATATGTCTGATTTAAATTTATTTAGAACTCAGTCCCAACCAGCCGTCATCTAGAATTCAATAGTTTACTGAGTTTGCTCTGCATCAATTTTTTTGCGCTTATCACATTTAGTTTTACAGATACAGTTACCTGTCCCACCGCAAGAACCTTTAATCGCACCACGTCCGAAAATCACACCGACTGCCATAATCGCAATCACAACCAACATCACAACAAAAGTCACTAAAAAATAAGTCATCGCTATTTCCTCTTGAATTCAACTTAAAAAAAACGAGGAGCAATCGTTTGATAGCCCCCCGTTCCTTGACTGCTTTAAAAGTAACTTAATTAGCCGCCGAAATCATCCAAGAAGATATTTTCTGGGTCAACGCCATTAGCTATCAGCATGTTGATGACTGATGAATTCATGATTGGAGGACCGCACATGTAGTATTCACAATCTTCTGGGTTTGGATGGTTTTTCAAGAACTCTTCAAACAATACGTTATGGATGAAGCCGGTATAACCCTTCCAGTTATCTTCTGGAAGTGGATCAGACAAGGCTACATGCCATTCAAAGTTGTCGTTTTCTTTAGCCAACATATCGAAATCTTCTACATAGAACATTTCGCGTTTGCTACGTGCTCCATACCAAAAGGTCATTTTACGTTTAGATTTTAATCTGCGTAATTGATCGAAGATATGTGAACGCATTGGCGCCATACCAGCACCACCACCGATGAAGACCATTTCGTTATCAGTGTCTTTAGCAAAGAATTCGCCGTAAGGACCTGAAACAAATACTTTATCACCTGGTTTCAAATTGAAAATAAAGGATGACATCACACCTGGAGGTACATCATCTGATGCACCTGGCGGTGGAGTAGCAATCCTGACATTCAACATAATTTCTTTTTCTTCAGGGTATGAAGCCATTGAATAGGCACGCAAAGCGGGTTCTTTAACGTCTGACACAAAGCGCCATAAATTAAATTTATCCCAATCTGGGCGATATTCTTCTTGGATATTCATATCTGAATATTTAGAAACGTGAGCAGGACATTCGATTTGAATGTAACCACCAGCACGATAGTTAATTGCTTCGCCTGCTGGCAATTCCAATACCAATTCTTTAATGAAAGTTGCCACGTTGTCATTAGACTTAACGGTGCATTCCCATTTTTTAACACCGAATACGCTGTCTTCTACTTCGATATCCATGTCGTGTTTAACAGACACTTGGCAAGCTAAGCGCTCACCTTCTGCTGCTTCACGTTTGCTGATATGTGACAACTCGGTAGGCAGAATATCGCCACCACCTGTGTGAACTTTAACTTTACATTGACCGCATGTACCGCCGCCGCCACAAGCTGATGAGACGAACAATTGGTTGTCAGCTAAAGCTGTTAATAATTTAGAACCTACTGGTACATGAATTTTCTTTTCATGATTGATCAGAATTTCCACATCTCCAGAGGCTACTAATCTGTTCTTAGCACCGATGATTAGAAACACCAATGCAATCACGATAGCCGTGAAGAAAATAACTCCTAATGCAATTTCTAGCATTACGATACCCTTATAATTGAATTCCGGAGAAAGCCATGAAGCCTAAAGACATCAAGCCAGCTGTAATAAATGTAATACCTAAGCCTTGAAGGGCGGTTGGAATATCACTGTATTTTAGTTTTTCGCGAACGCCAGCCATAACGGTAATCGCCAATGCCCAGCCAAAACCACTACCTACGCCGTACACTACGCTTTCACCGAAATTGTAGTCACGCTCAATCATGAACAAACTACCGGCTAAAATCGCGCAGTTAACTGTAATCAAAGGCAGGAAAATACCTAAAGCGTTGTACAAAGCAGGAAAGAATTTGTCTAAAGTCATTTCCAAAATTTGTACGATAGCCGCGATCATACCAATACAGCTTAGCAAGCTTAAAAAGCTTAAATCTACACCACTAACGCCGAGCCAAGCTAAAGCATCTTCTTTCAATAATGTTTGATAAATGAAGTTATTGGCTGGAACGGTTAAGGTTTGTACAACCATTACCGCAATCCCCAAACCCATGGCTGTGGAAATTTTCTTGGACACCGCCAAGAAAGTACACATCCCCAAGAAAAACGATAATGCTAAGTTTTCAATGAAAACCGCTTTAACAAATAAACTGATATAGGCTTCCATTAGTGATGCCCTCCTTCACCATGAGAAATCGACATGATTTTGAATTCATTACGTTCAACTTGATTGGGTTTCCAAGTACGGAAGCCCCAGATAATCAAACCGATAATAAAGAACGCACTTGGTGGCAAAAGCATTAAACCATTAGGAATGTACCAACCACCATCTTTGACTAATGGTAATACTTCAAAACCTAATAATTTGCCTGATCCCAATGTTTCTCTAAAAGCCGCAACCATAATCAAGATCAAGCTATAGCCCATACCGTTACCAATACCATCTAAAAAGCTTTGTAACGGTGGGTTTTTCATCGCATACGCTTCAGCACGCCCCATAACGATACAGTTGGTAATAATCAAACCAACGAATACCGAGAGTTTTTTGCTGACGTCGAATGCAAAGGCTTTTAACAACTGATCCACCACAATTACTAACGAAGCAATAATGATCATCTGTACGATAATCCGAATGCTGCTAGGTGTATGTTGACGTACCGCGCTAATCGCCGCACTTGAACAAGCTGTTACTGAAGTTAATGCCAACGCCATGATTAACGAAGTCGACATTTGCGAGGTAACCGCTAAAGCTGAACACACCCCAAGCACCTGTAAGGTGATTGGGTTGTTATCGACCAAGGGTTCAAATAATACTTTTTTAGTTTCTTTATCCATCTTGAGACCTAGCCTTTTGTTCTAATTTTGTTTAGATAGGTAGCGAAGCCTTCAGCACCCATCCAGTATTGGATTAAGTTGCTGACACCGCGACTGGTCAAAGTAGCACCGGCCAAGCCGTCGACTTTGTACACAGCATCGGCCCTGGTTTCATCTACGCCACCTTTAACCAAGGTCAATGCTACGTCGCCTTTGTCGGAATAGACTTTTTTGCCTTTCCACAAAGCACGCCATACTGGATTTACCACTTCACCACCGAGGCCCGGTGTTTCAGCTTGGTCATACAAGTTAATACTTTGTACGGTTTGTGCATCTGGCTCTAAAGCCAAGAAGCCGTACATAGTTGACCATAATCCATAGCCATTGATTGGCAAGATAATTGATTGCAATTGATCGCCTTTTTTCACCAAATAAATTTTGGTGTATTTGGCTTTCATACGAATGCTAGCAATATCTTTATCAACTGGAATCAGTTCTTTTTGAGCAGGGTCTTTAGCTGCTTTACGTTGATCGTAATCATCTGCATTGATGCGATCAATGTATTCACCGGTTTTTAAATCAACAATTTTGCTTTCAATTCTTTCCTTAAAAGCTTGGTCGATATCGGTGTTGTCTTGTAACAAACCGGCAACATCAAGAATATTTTTCTTCATGTCTAAAGCTTTGTTGTAGCTTTGCAATGGTCTTAACGCAACAGTGGCAAGTGATACCAACACCGCACAAACCAAACACAAGGCCAAAGCAACAGCAATGGTTTTTTCCAAGCTATCGTTGCTT
>JBEGMT010000344.1:0-5745 GCA_041182925.1 Pseudomonadota bacterium
GTATACTGCCATCCGATTGTAAACCTGAAGGGATAACTAAAAATTACCAACCGTTGGCCAACTATTTTTAGCCCTTCGATAACATAATAATAAAAGGCAGAATTCTCATGGCGGATAAAATGGTTAGCAAGCATTTGATTAATATTGAAAAGCAGTTTGCAAGCACTGACCCTGTTTTGCAAAAAGCAGTGAAAGTGTTTCAAGAACTTGATGAAGTCGAATTTGAAATGGGTTTAATCGATAACGACGAAACCACTGCACGAAAACACTCTTGGTGGCCATTAATCAGCACGCTGGGTGGTTATTCTTCAGCCAAGTCTGAATTTATTAATCGTTATTTAGGTATTCATTTACACAGCTCTAGACATAAATTCACCGTCTTGCAGTACACACCGCAAGCGACTTCAGCCACCCTGCCTGGTAATGCCCTAGATGCCGACCATCGCTTACCGTTTTATCAAATTAGCCGTAATATTGAGCAAGTTGCAAATGGTGAAGGCTCTAAATTAAACACTTACTTAGAGTTGATTACCATCAACAATCCCAAACTAAAAACCAAATTACTGATTGATGCACCGGTCATCAGCCCCACCGCTGAAAACAAGGCAACCGGCTTACTAAGAAAACATGTCATCAATATTTCCGACTTGGTTTTAGTCTTCACCGATCTGTTTGAAGCTGACCCAAGCTTAATCAGCGAAACAGTCGCCAATATTGTCGAACAACAAGACAGTAATAAATTCATTTTTGTGATTGATCATTCTGAAATCACCTTAGATCCCCATAAAAGCCAAGAAATTGCCGCCGCTTGGCAACGACGCTTAACCGAGTTCGGTATTCATACCGGCCAATTTGTGGTGTTGTCACAAAACAGTGATTTGTCGCTGATTGATCAACGCATCAATAACCTAAACAACGACCGCACCTACCGAATTCTTGCCAATTTGGAAAAAGGCATTCGCGATATTGATGATGTGGTAATTAACGAAGTCGAAGCTTCGATTACTACCTGGAAAGAACGTTGTAATGCTTCAACACTGATTATCCTCGGCTTTTTAATTATGTTGCTGTTATTTGCCGAAATTGCGATGGGGATTTTAGATTTATTGCTAGACCCCATTATTGGCCCGGCAATTATTTTAGTGATACTGGCTATCTTGACACCCATCCATATTATTGTCAGTCGCGTACACGCAAAATTTATTATCAATCAATTACATAAACGCCAAAAACAATTAAATATCCCCGAAGATTTAGCCGGTTTATTTGAAAAAAGCTTAAGCTTTTGGCGAGTATTATTACCAACCACTTCACCAGTCGGTAAAAACAAGAAAAACCGTAAAAAACTGATTGGCTTACTGGAACAAAGTAAAGATTTAGTTCAAGCGCTGAATGATCAATTTAGCTACAACCAACAGCAAGCGTTTTATGCGTCACAAGCTGAAGCTTTTGCTAACGATGAGATTTAATGAATTGCTGCTAAGCAACTGTCATGAATAATTTCAATACTTATCTACCGCTATGCTGGTTTCGTGGTTATGTTTTACTACTCCCAACCTCACAGCGGTTTTTCAAACAAAATTTGCTTTTTTATTTCGCGGTGATTTTTTTTATCCAATTTAATATGTCGGATGATATTGAAGCGATCGTTGAAGTGATTTTAGAAACCCTATTAACGCTCGGTTTTATTGGTGGGATTTTATTGCTAAATAAATCCCAAGATAGCTTTACCCAAATCACCGCCGCAATTTTGTTTTGCCAAAATGTGATTTCGACGTTTTTACTACCGGTGATGTTTTGGGCAACCGCCAGCGAAGAAGCGTTTGGTTATTTATTGATTAGTTTACTTCTGTTATGGGCGGTGCTGTTAATTGCCCGAATTTTTAAACAAGTGCTGGATATTAATAACGCCGCCGCCTTAGTGGTGTCTTTCGCTTATTTCCTGATTGTTTACGGCGGCGCTTACGGCATCGACAGCTTAGTGATGGGTTGATGGTCTAGCAGCGTAATAGCTAGACAATACTTCGTAAATACCTTGAGCCCCCGCTAACACACTGGCTCGTAAAGGCTGACACAAACCACTCCATTGCTTGACTTTGCCATCAAAATGAAAAGCCCAGCTACCCTGCCAGCAATTACCATGTTTGGCAATTTTCGCCACCGCCACCGACGTCACGTCGTAACGCGCTGAAGCGGCTAATAACTTGCTTGAGTTCATCGCCAAAACCGTATCAACCGAGACAAGTTGTTGATCATCTAAATCCAGCAACGGAAAAATCATCGGCACACCCTTCACTTTTGCCGCCAGATTAAAAGCGTTTTCAATATCTGGCATGGTATCGGGGTTATAAAACTGTTGAATTCCGTCCTCTTCCACCACCAACCACACCAAAGTTTGCGGTCTGGTTTCATCCCACAACGCCAGTTGATTTTTTTGCAGAATATTTAAAATTTGCTCTTCATCAAATTCAATATGCACCTTGCGTGCAGTTTGCTCGCTATAGGTTTCTTGCTCATTCAGTGGGGCATATTGGAATTGTTTAACGTATTCACCTGCATTCAACAGCATAGTTTGTACCACCGGCAACTTGGCAATATCATCGGTCACCACCACCCGATTCAACACCGAGAACAACCCCTGTTTCATAATCTGTACACGATCATCGGCTGACTGACTATTGGCGACTAAATCCACTTCATACAAACCGCTGACTTCCACGGCCGCTAGTGGCAAACTCGACAATAAACCTAACAGTAAAATCCAGTAGCGCACGTTTTTATCTCCATATCATATTGACTTAACTTGTTCTGATCTAAGGCTGGCACACACTATAGATAGCCGTAAATTTAGACCTCAGCGACACAAATACAATATTTTTCAGCCCAACTCAATAATTCATATCGATACATCATAAGCATAAGCATCAATCCACACCTGTAATTGCGCAATATCTTCGACATCAAATACAGGCAAATCGGCTATAGCTAGATAATTATTAGCTTGCAGTTCGTCGTAATAAAAATCGATGTCGCCGATGTCATACAACGTACTCAATGCCGATAGATTAATCAAATCACCGTCGGCTAAGTCGATTAAGGTCACAACGCCAGCCGAATCAATCTCTGTCGCGTTATTGGTCAAAGTAATCACCAGATTACTGGGATGCATTTCACCGTTATTGCTTATTTCGACTTTGGCTAATGCTAACTTTGTCGTGGTTAGGTCTTGAACCGCAGTACTGTTGGCAACGAATTTATAGTCGCCAGTATCTGAATTAAGATACAAAATGCCGTAATCGGTAACTTGCTGTTGATCATAAAACCAAGACGTCTCAATATCGGTCACCGCTTCACCATCCACTAAAAAAGCGTTGAAACAAATATTATTCGATACGTTGGCGCAATATCAAACGTACGTTTACGGCCTCCATCACCGAAAGCCAAAGACCGATTGTTTCAGCTAGTCGCCAACACAAACACGAGCAAGCTATTTGGCAGCGACGCTTTTGGGAGCATCAGATTCGTGATGAACGAGATTTTGCTCGGCATATTGATTACATTCATTTCAATCCGGTCAAACACGGATTTGTCAGAAAAGCTGCGGATTGGCGGTTTAGTAGCATCCATCGTTATATAAAACAAGGTATTTTGCCAGCGGATTGGGGTATTTCGCCTTTGGCCTTGGATGAAGGGATTGGGCAGGAATAAAGTTTTTGTTGGGTTGCGAACAGCATGCAACCCAATCTACTCAGCTAAAACGGTTAAAAAAACGTTTTTAAAACCAGAGTGGCAACACCAGCCAATAAAACCCCAAGCATCCATCTAATCAGGGTAAATTGGCCGTCATGTTCAACCTGCTTGAGTTTCACATCTTGAACATCGTTCTTTGTAGCAATCTGAGATTCCATAATCTCAGCAAGCGATTCTTTCTGGGCTTCCGCCTGCAACCGCTTGATCGTGGGAAATCCCTGCTTGTTCTAAGCGCTGAGTAAATTTTAAGGTATCAAAAGTAATTGTGGCCATAAAGCCTCCTTAATGAATTGTTGGTAGTTTAGCACGCTAATTATCAATAACTTGGCTTCAATAAACGCAATAATTGTGATTTGTCGGTAAACCTTAGCGTTTATACTGCTGAAGCCAAGGTGTTGGGTTTCGAACAGCATGCAACCCAACCTGACTGCCTTGCAAGATCTTTCGGTAGCCAAATTTAAACTGGTAAAATCACCAGTACAGAATCGGTTACCACTTACAGCCTAATCAAATGGAGGTATTTTGATGCAAAGCTACGAAACTGACGTAATAAGATGGGCTAATGAACAGGCGGCCTTTATCCGCGCCGGTCGTTTTGATTTGCTTGACCTTGAACATATTGCAGATGAGATTGAAGACGTGGGCAAAAGTGAACAGCGCGAATTTGAAAACAGGATGGCACTATTACTTGCACACTTAATCAAGTGGCAATATCAACCTAGTCACCGTGGCACAAGCTGGGAGCGAACTATCAAAGACCAGCGCACAATGATAATGCGTAGACTTAATAAAACCCCCAGCTTAAAGCCAGAGCTTGAAAACCCTGATTTTTGGCTAGAAGCATGGGCAGACGCCGCACGGATTGCAGAAAACGAAACAGGAATATTGAATGTATTTCCTGAATCTTGCCCGTGGGACTTCGATTTGATTATCAATCCTGAGTTTTGGCCTGAAACAACTTCTGTTGTAATTTGTCAGTAGATCTTAGTCGGTTACACTACTGAATTGCTCTGCAACCCAATCCCGTAGGTTGGGTTGCTCGATAGAGCAACCCAACATTCGCAGGCCAAGGTATCGGGGTATAGCTAAAACCGATATTTAGCTTTAGACAAAGGAATCGGGCAAAAATAAAGGTTTTGTTGGGTTGCGAACAGCATGCAACCCAACCTACCCGACTGCGTTCAACGCCACTGCCGCGACAAAAGGTGTTTTGTTTTCCGAGCCACGCCCGCGTTTGCCGCCGCGATGCTCACCACCCCAGTAGACGTCATCCAATTGGATGATGCCCGTCAGAGGTTTGCGATCATCCTGTTCTTTCATCGCTTGCATGATCTTATGTTTGAGACTCCAGGCGGTATTGTAGGAAACGCCAATTTGTCGCATCAACGCCAAAGCCGATAAGCCGGTTTTGGCTTGCGTTAACAGATAAATTGCCAGAAACCACACGGTCAGCGATAACTTGGTTTGTTCGAACAGTGTTCCGCTGATCAACGAGGTTTGATGATGGCAAGTCGAGCATTGATATAAATTGCGGGTGTTGACCATGCTATAGCGACGACCACCGCAGTCACGACATTGAAAGCCCGATGGCCATCGCGCTTGAAATAGCGCATCGGTGCATTGCCTTTCTGTTCCGTACCTCTTCATGAAATCGGTCAGACTGAAACCTTTTTGAAATTGGATCAGGTTTTTTTTCATGGCGAGATCTCCTGCTAATTCAATATATCCATTAGACTCTCGGGAGGCTCAAAAGTTGCTGAAGGTCATGGGTAATCAGGAAAATTATAAACACCACAATAAACCAAAAAATAATTTGTATAATACCAATAACCATCCCCCCTATAGTTTTAAAAAAAGAATTGACATTACGATCAAGACGTTTTTTCGCATCTTCAGCAGCACTTTTAGTTGGATATTCAATTCCTAGAAATGTCCTAGATTCCAAATCAAATTTATTTATTTTATTTTCGATTTCTTCAACAAACTCAACGACTG
>JBEGMT010000345.1:0-10358 GCA_041182925.1 Pseudomonadota bacterium
CTTTATTAGTTGATGGTCTGAGTGCCCTACTCACTTTGTATAGCTGGCCAGACTGGTTAATCGTGTTAATCACCAATGGCATTGGCGGCGGTATTCAAGTGGTTGCCACTTTTATTCCGATTGTCGGCTTTTTATTTATCTTTTTATCGATACTCGAAGACTCAGGTTATATGTCACGCGCCGCATTTGTGATGGACCGTTTTATGTGTGTGATTGGCTTGCCAGGTAAATCCTTTGTGCCGATGATTGTTGGCTTTGGTTGCAATGTGCCAGCGATTATTGCCACTCGCACCCTGGATAATCGCCGTGACCGGATTTTGACCAATTTAATGAATCCGTTTATGTCATGCGGTGCGCGTTTGCCGGTTTATGCCTTATTTGCGGCGGCGTTTTTTCCTGTCGGTGGTCAAAATCTGGTGTTTGGCTTGTATTTATTCGGCATTTTGGTTGCGGTGCTAACTGGCTTGATTATGCGACACACCTTGCTAAGAGGTGAACCTTCGCCGTTTTTAATGGAACTACCGGCTTATCATTTGCCAACTTTACAAGGCGTATACACTAAAACTTGGGATCGATTAAAAACCTTTATTTTCAACGCTGGCAAGTTGATTGTGCCGATGGTGTTAGTCTTAAACCTGCTCAATTCGTGGGGAACTGATGGCAGTTTTGGCAAAGAAAACAGCGAACAATCAGTATTAAGCGAAATTGGCCGCACCTTGACACCTTTATTCCAGCCAATCGGCATTGCTCACGACAACTGGCCAGCCACCGTCGGTATTTTCACCGGTGTATTAGCCAAAGAAGCAGTGGTCGGCACATTAGATGCTTTGTATAGCCAAATGGCCATCAGCCATGCCGATAGCGAAGAAAGCGCTGCGTTTGATTTAAAACAAGCCTTGCTGGATGCCTGCCAAACGGTGCCAGACAATTTAGTGGCGATTGCCGATAAACTGTTAGACCCTCTCGGCTTAGGGATGGGCGATTTATCCGATCAAGCTGCGGTTGCTGAACAGCAAGAAGTTACCGTTGATACTTTTGCTGTGATGCAAGCGCATTTTGACGGCCAAGTCGGGGCGTTTGCTTATCTGTTATTTATTTTGCTGTACGCACCTTGCGTGGCCGCCACTGCCGCTATTTACAAAGAAACCAGTGGTGGCTGGGCATTGTTCGTTGCTGGCTGGACCACTTTCTTGGCTTATTTAACGGCTACTGTGTTTTATCAAACCATGACTTATGCCCAACATCCAGACAGCAGTCTTGCCTGGAGCGGCGGCTTAATCGCTGCCTTTGCTTTGATTCTATTGGCTTTGCGGTTTTACGGTAGTCGACAAAACTTAGGAGCAGGTTGATGATTTTGTCCGATTTACGTCAATATTTACAAGATCATCAACGAGTTAGCTTGAATGACTTGGTTTTGCATTTTCAGATTGAGGCTGACGCTTTGCGCGGCATGTTGGCAAAATGGATAGCAAAAGGCAAAGTCAGGAAACAAATGTCAGGTGGTGAAAATTGCGGCGGCAGTTGTTGTAAGTGTGATCCATTATTAACGGAAATTTATGAGTGGATTGACCAAAGCGTTGAATAAGGCGAGTCACAGTAAACTGCCCTCGCCTTTTTGCGGTTTATTCAGCCAACCAGCCTTGTAAAGCATCGACAATCTCTTGCGCTTGTTTCTCGCTGGAGATATTGAATTTTGATTTTTGCTGATATTCACCGTTACGTTTCTGATAACGCCGAATTGTAAAACGATCAGCGCTATATTGTTCTTTACTGGGCTCCCAATCTTGATAGCGATAAATCACGGTCGCCCAAGCACCTTTGCTCAATACTTTTTTATCCAATTCTTTAACGGTTTCAATACCGCCATCTTCGTAACGCACGGTTAATTCTTCAACAGTTTCAGCCATAATTCCAGTTTATTAATGTTTAAAAACGCCGCGAGTCTATCACAGTCATCGGTTTTTTGAATGCCGCTACCGCTCAATGCTGATTGGCCAACGCCCGCACTCCGCTCACCATCACCTCCCCTAATCGCCCAACACATTGACTTTGCGCTTTAACCATCGCCGCAGTCTGACTAGGATCTGCATTAATAGCGCATTCAAAACGCTTAGTTAACAAAGTCTGCTCTTGTTGTTTAATCTGCCATTGCGCGGATAAACGATTTTCGCCGCTGGCGGTTTGATGGAAAGTCAGTACATCAAGCGTGATTTGATAATCAATTGTTTGTCGTTGCGCCCAAGGGTGGCGAACCACTTGTTCAACACCTAAATCAGCCGCTAATTGCTGTGCCAACACTCGACTCAGATTTTGATCCAAGCGCTCTGCCCAGCGATTTTTTTCATCAAACTGATACTGATTGTCGCCAATCGCTACCACCATTTGTGGCCTATCCAGATACTCAGGCATATGAATTGGGCCTAGCCCAATCACGGTATTTTTATTCAATACTGCCTCTTGATTGGCTTTAGCTAATGGTGCTTCCAGCATATAAAAACGCATCGCCGAATTGCCGCCGCATCCAGTCACTAGCAACGCCAAGCTGATCACTAATCCATACTGTTTATTTGCCATAAATAATCGCATTTGGTTGGCGCTCCAAGGATTCGGTTAAATCTTTCAAAGATCGAGAGGCATCACGGATTCCAAACAGCGCTTGGCCAAGCGGCGAATCCGGAGTTGCTAAACTTTCCACAGCATTAACCGCATGATGCGATTCCTGTAAGAGTTTGGTTGCCGTGTTCAAACTTTGCTCAGTGGCTTTTAATACTGGCAACATTTGCTGCATATTGGCACGAGTATCGGATACCGCGCCATTCGCATTGTTCAATAATGGTCCCATTTGCTGATTCATGGTTAACATTAATTGCTGGGTTTCTTGTAGTGATTTTGACAAGGCTGACAGCGATTTTTTGACGTCATCCGATTTCAACAAATCACGGGTTTCACGCAACGTTTCCGATAAATCTTTGACCATTTGCTCCAAAGGCAATTGTCGAACTTTGCTAATTAATGACTCAGCGGTATTTCTGATTTCATCGACCGTAGTTGGCACACTGGGCAACTCTGGCAAGTTTTTATAATTCAAACTGGTCAAATTGCCTGGTTTTTCATAATAAAAATTCAAATCGACATACAATAAGCCAGTCAACAAACTTTGAGTTTCAAGCCGTGCTTTTAAACCAGCATCAATTAACTGTTTAGTATCATGCAAGCGTTGTTTTTCGGTATAGGCATGGGCTTCGCTACCGGAAAAATAACGCAACAATTCGGGATCAATTTCAATCACTACCGGCTTGAAGATACGCCCAGAAACCGTATCAATTTGTAGCGAAATTTCTTTGACATTACCAATCTGTACGCCTTGCAATTTAACTGGCGCACCGATATTCAAGCCGTTCAAAGCCGAGTCAAAAAAAATCACAAATTGTTTTTTTTCTTTAAAAAAATCGTTGCCACCAAACAGCATAATACCGCTGGCTAATAACACTAAAGCCCCGACCAAAAACGCGCCAATGGCTAATGGTTTAATCGGTTTACTCATGCACCACTCCGGGTTGTTGCTGCGGTGTCCTGCCGCGTGTTAAAAAATTAATCACTTTTGGGTCGTTGGATTCGGCTAATAATTGTTGAGGCGGGCCGCTAGCGATCATGGTTTTGGTTTCTGGATCAAGAAATATCGAATTATTACCAATTGCAAAAATGCTGGCTAATTCGTGGGTGACAATCACCACTGTCGCCGACAAACTGTCGCGCAAGCGCAAAATCAAATCATCTAAACGCTTCGAGGTAATCGGATCTAAGCCCGCCGAGGGTTCATCAAAAAACAAAATTGCTGGATCAAGCGCCATCGCTCGCGCCAAGCCTGCGCGTTTTTGCATCCCGCCACTAATCTGCGCCGGATAATAATTTTCAAAGCCCGCCAAACCGACCAAGGCCAATTTATAGGCAACAATTTCACGAATTTTCGCTTTGGATAACTGAGTAGATTCGGTTAACGGCAAAGCAACATTCTCAGCCAAAGTCATCGAACTTAATAAAGCACCACTTTGAAATAGCACTCCAGTGCCTTGCAACAACTGTCGCCGCTCACTTTCGGAGGCCTGGCAGAAATTCTGCTTACCATAGTAAATATCCCCCAGCGCGGGTGCTTGCAAACCAATCAGATGCCGCAGCAAAGTGCTTTTGCCACAACCACTGCCGCCCATAATGATAAAAATATCACCGCGATTAACCGTAAAATTCAAATCCGACTGAATCAGATTATCACCATAAGCCATGGTCAAATTTTTAACCCTTAAACAAGCCTCAGTCATGGTTAAATCCCTAGTCGATTACAAATAATGGTCATAATTGAATCGGCTACCACAATAAACACGATACTGGTGACCACTGCCGAAGTCGCCGCATCACCCACGGCCGAAGCGCTCCGCCCACACTGCATCCCACGCATACAACCCGACAAAGCAATCAACACCCCAAACACTGCACATTTAACAAAACCAATTACAAAATCCTTCATCTTTACAGCGTGAATGGTTCTATCGATATATTCAGCGACTGATACATCAAAAATATTAATTGAAACCAAAGCTCCGCCAATAATACCCATCAAATCGGCATACAAACACAGCAAAGGCATAATCACAATCAAAGCCAACATCCTCGGTAACACCAAAAATGCCATCGGCTGTAAATTCATGGTTTTCAGCGCATCAATTTCTTCATTCACCCGCATCGTGCCGAGTTGCGCTGCGTAAGCGGCACCGGTTCGACCCGACATGATAATTGCTGTCATCAAACCGCCCATTTCTCTGGTCATGCCTAGGCTAACCAAATTGGCAATATAGATTTGCGCGCCAAATAACGATAATTGCACCGCACCGACAAACGCCAAAATCAAACCTACCAGCAAACTAATCAAAGTGACAATCGGCAAAGCCGAAGGCCCACATTCTTGAATATGCAGCCATAAATCTACCGAGCGAAAATGACTACGACCGCGAAAAGTGTCATAACTACTCAGAGCCATTTCGCCGATAAACTCAACAATATCGACGGCTTCTTTTTGCCATTGTTTAAGATTGGCTTTCAGGATTGTTGACCATTTTCTAGGGATTCTGACACGCACACCATTGTTTTCTGGCACGGCATAAACCAAAGCCAGCAATTCTTGTATCGCTTCTGGCAAGCTGGTTTTATTGACAGTAAGATTAAATTTTTGCGCGGTATTGATAATTTTGATTAGATCAGTGACTAATAAACTGTCCCAACGACCTAAGTTCTGTAGCGAAAAGTAGAGCGAAAAATGCGCGGGAGTTTGCTTGAGCGTTTGTAAAACTTCGGTTAATTCAGGTAAATCAGCGCCTAAAACCCAATCACCACTGATCTTGATTTCCAGCGAATCTGGATAACGGTTGACGATGATAGCGCAAGGTTTTTGAATAGCATCCGGCATCATTAAAATCCCATTGATAGACTAACTGAAAGCAGTTTCGATATTAGCTGCTATTCTAAAAAGATGAAACAAGTAATATTCTCCAACTTCCTGTTTGTCTACGGCACATTACGCAGCGACGTAAAGCATCCCATCGCAGACTGTTTAAAACAACAAGCAAACTGGATAGGCCCAGCCAGTTATCAAGGCAAACTTTACCAAATCGCTGACTATCCTGCTGCTGTCGCATCCAGCAATCCAAGTGACAAGGTTTATGGTGAGGTTTATCAACTATTCAACGCGGATTTGTGGTCAACGCTGGATGATTATGAAGAATGTAGTCCAAGCTTTCCCGAACCTACCGAATATCTGCGCACGCTACAAATGGTTTATTTAGCCAATGGCCAAGCGCTTGAGGCTTGGCTTTATCTTTATAATCGGCCTGTTAACACTCTCAAAGTCATTGAATCTGGCGATTTTCTTAATCAAGGACTAAACCACTCAATCATCGGCCACGGCCTTTAGAATTTGGCTTTGGTCGACGATTATCCTTGGCTTTATTCTTATCGAACCCTGTATGTTTCGTCGCAAACGGTTTGGCTTTAACCGCAGTTTTAGTCTGCCCTGCCTCACCCGCCAACTTGGGTTGAAAGCTCGGTATCAAATGTTGTTTGCCGTTACCAATCAAATCTGCTCGCCCCATTTCTTTTAAAGCTTCACGCAATAACGGCCAGTTTTTCGGATCGTGGTAGCGCAAAAAAGCTTTGTGTAAGCGGCGTTGTTTTATGCCTTTGGGAATCGATATATCCGGCACATTACGGCCTACTTTGTGTAAAGTGTCTTTGCCGGAATGGTACATGGCGGTAGCAATCGACATCGGTGATGGCAAAAACGCTTGGACTTGGTCGGCACGGAAACCGTTACGTTTTAACCAAAGCGCCAAATTCAACATATCTTTGTCTTCGGTGCCGGGATGAGCGGCAATAAAGTACGGAATTAGATATTGTTCTTTCCCAGCTTCTTTGGAGTATTTATCAAACATTTGTTTGAAGCGGTCGTAAGTGCCCATCCCCGGCTTCATCATTTTTGACAGCGGCCCTTGCTCCGTGTGTTCGGGGGCGATTTTTAAATAGCCGCCGACATGATGCGTGACCAGTTCTTTGACATATTCGGGGGTTTCCACCGCAATGTCATAGCGCAAACCGGAAGCGATGAAGATTTTTTTAATCCCCGGCAATTTCCGCGCTCGACGATAGAGCTTAATCAGCGGAGTTTGGTCGGTGTTAAGGTTTTGACAAATACCAGGGTAAACACAAGACGGCTTGCGGCATGAGGCTTCAATCGCTGGGTCTTTACAAGCCAAACGCCACATATTGGCGGTTGGCCCGCCTAAGTCGGAAATATGGCCAGTGAAATTGGGTGACGTGTCACGAATCGCTTCAATTTCGCGAATAATCGAATCTTCGGAGCGGTTTTGGATAATCCGCCCTTCGTGTTCGGTAATTGAGCAAAAACTACAGCCGCCAAAACAGCCACGCATAATCAACACCGAATGTTGAATCATCTCAAAAGCGGGAATATTGGCTTTGCCGTAGCCTGTATGCGGCAAGCGTGAATACGGCAGATCGAACACACCATCCATTTCTGGCGTGGTTAGCGGCAGCGGTGGCGGGTTAATCCACACTTCCCGATTACCATGACGCTGAATTAAAGCGCGAGCATTACCGGGATTGGTTTCGCCATGCATTACTCGCGAAGCATGGGCGTACAAAATCGGGTCGTCTTTTACTGCGTCGTATTCCGGCAAGCGAATCACGGTTTGGGCGCGTTGCTTGTTGGCAATCGGTTTGAACTGAATGGTTTGTTCGCCGCTATCGTTGCTCGGTTTGCTATCACAAGCCGGTTGTTCTTGATACGGGTTTTGGTGAACGATAACCGCGCCGGGTTTATCTATATCGGTAGAATCTTTTTCTATCCAGCCTTGCGGCACTTGTTTAACAAAATGCACCGTGCCACGAATGCCTTTTAAATCGCTAATTTGTTCGCCTTTGGCTAAGCGATGGGCGATTTCGACAATTTGTCGTTCGGCGTTGCCATAGACTAATAAATCAGCCTTGGAATCCAGCAAAATCGACTTGCGAACTTTGTCTGACCAGTAATCGTAATGGGCGATACGGCGCAAGCTAGCTTCAATGCCGCCAATGATAATCGGCACATTTTTATAAGCTTCGCGGCAACGGTGAGCATAGACATTGACAGCACGATCAGGACGTTTTCCGGCTGCGCCATCGGCAGTGTAAGCATCGTTAGAACGGATTTTTTTATCGGATGTATAGCGGTTGACCATCGAATCCATATTGCCGCCGGTGACACCAAAAAACAACGTCGGTTGTCCGAGCTTTTTAAAGTCTTCGGCGCTATGCCAATCCGGTTGCGAAATAATCCCTACCCGAAACCCTTGCGCTTCTAGAACCCGACCTACTACCGCCATCCCAAAGCTGGGATGATCGACATAAGCGTCGCCGGTTACCAAAATAATGTCGCAAGCATCCCAGCCCAGTTGTTGCATTTCTGCCAGACTCATTGGCAATTCCGGCGCAGGGCCAAAGCGATGAGCCCAGTATTTTTTATAGCCGAAAATATTGGCGGCGTTGTGATTCACGATTTTATTACCCGATTAAGAACGCTGGCGTTATGGCGTTTTATGTCTTGAAGATAGCTGGAAAAATCTAACTGGTAACGCTGTTCCAGTTGTTTGGCATGGTCGATTAAGGCTTTGATGCTGAATTTGTGCATATCAGCACCAAAAGCAAAGCCAATCACATTACCGCGATTGCGTACCGGCAAGAATAGCACGCGCTGGTCAAAAACGCGGCTTAAGTTCCATGATACCTGTTGAAACAGCGCCTTGTCGGTACTCCATAGATTTATGATTAACAAACCGTCCTTGCTAAGTAAGGTATGGCAATTGTCGAAAAACAGCTCGCTGCTGACTTCCGGTGCCATGCCGACGTGGTCATAGGCGTCGATCATTAAGAAGTTGTATAACTCGCTGTGCTGGCGGCTTTCGGTAAGCACATGCTGAGCGCCGCAGCCGATTTTGACTTTTAAACGATTATCAAACGGTAAACCAAAATGGCTCCGAGCAACTTTTAATACGCTACTGCGATATTCGATGACTTTTAAGCGACAGTCGGCAAATTGGTGTAATAAAAATTTAGCGGTCGTGCCGCCGCCAAGACCTATCATCAATACTTGTTGTGGCTGCGGCTGAAACAGTAAACCGGCCATCATGGCGCGGGCGTATAAAGAATGCAGGCGATTAGGTTCGGCCAGCAACATACTGCTTTGCCGCGATTCGGACCCAAAATGCAAAGCCCGTTCGCCGTCTTTATCAACAATCTCGATGATGCCTTCGTCATCGTGGCTTTGGTAAACCACCAAGCCCTGGTATTTGTACATAGCTGTTGGTTGCGGTTAAAAGGTGGGTATTTTCGCTGAAATGGCGGCAGATGTATTGTTAATGTGCTGAAACAGCAATTTTTAAACCTGTGGCTTTTAAAATGCTGAACAGGGTTTTTATCGTCGGATTGCCTTTGCGTGAAAGGGTACGATAAAGAGTTTCACGCGATAGCTTGGTCTGTTCAGCAATATTAGCCATCCCGCCTCTGGCATCGACCACTTTTCTTAAAGCCGACAAATAGGTAGCGGGATCATCATCTTCACTAGCGGCATTCAAAAAATCTGCCGCGAATTCAGCGTCTTTAAGCTGCTCAAACAACCAATCATCATGCTTGTTTTCTGTTTTCATTTTTAACCTCGCATTTGCCAATCTTTCCAGCGTGAAATAGCTTTAGTAATGTCAGTTGACTGACTGCTTTTATCCCCGCCATGACATAACAAAATGAGTTTTTTATTTTCTATCGCGTAATAGACTCGATAGCCTGGCCCCTTATCAATCCTCAACTCCCAAACCCCATCGCCAACCGATTTACAATCACCAAAGTTGCCATTTTCCAAGCGTAACAATCTTGCCGCAATTCTTGCCAAACCTTGCCTATCTTTTAGGCTGTTTAGCCATTCAGCAAATAAATTATTGCCATTGGCATCTGAGTACTGTTTCAACTCATACATGGTAACAATGTAGCTTAAGAGCTACCACAAGACAAATCAATTTGATCTTCATAAATCAATCCTGCTTTAAAAAACCAAGCAGAAGCATAGTTAATGATTCGCTTACCTGACAAGTTTTGTCAGCCCAACTCTGAAAGTAATTGATTGATCATGTATTGTGCTTGTTGCAAATACCCTGCCCCGAACAAATTCAAATGATTGAGTATGTGATAAAGGTTATAGAGGTTTTTTCGGGTTTTATAGCCAACATCCAAAGCATAAACCGCGTTATAAGCGGCGTAGAAATCGGCACTAAAACCACCGAATAATTCGGTCATCGCTAAATCGGTTTCGCGGTCGCCAAAGTAACAGGCAGGATCAAATAAAACCGGTCGACCTTGAGCATCAGCAGCGATGTTTCCGCTCCATAAATCACCGTGTAATAAAACCGGTTGTGGTTGATAGGTTTTGAAAAACGTAGGTATTTGCTGACAAAGTTTTTCACCCTGTTTTTGCAAATTACCGAGATAACCGTTATCGGCGGCTAGTTGTAATTGTTTGCCCAGTCGTTGTTGCTGCCAAAATAACGGCCAATCGTGATGACGATGATTAGACTGCGGGGTAGCTCCAATCGTGTTATCGCGATGCCAACCGAAATAGGCTTGCGGTTGTTGATGCAATTGCGCGAGTTGTTCGGCAAACGTAATAGCCGACTGACCGCGCAAGGTTTTCAGCGGGATAAAGTTTAATATCAAATAGGCGTAGCGTTGATGACTACCTACGCTAATTACTTGTGGTACTTGTATAG
>JBEGMT010000346.1:0-3035 GCA_041182925.1 Pseudomonadota bacterium
GTATACGACCTGGCCAGCATACTATTCAATATATTGATAAGGTTATGACTAGGCTTACATTAATTGGTGCATTTTACATTACCGGTATCTGTCTATTGCCTGAATTTCTTATTGTATATTGGAATGTTCCTTTTTCTTTTGGTGGAACTTCTCTTTTGATCATTGTAGTTGTTGTCATGGACTTTATATCTCAAATGCAGACTCATTTAATGTCCCAGCAATACGAAGGATTAATGAAAAAGTCCAATTTGAAAAAGTCTTAAATACTAGGAGTTCGATATGAAGGTTCGTGCATCTATCAAAGCAATTTGCAAAAATTGTAAGGTTATAAAACGAAGTGGTGTTGTAAGAGTCATTTGTAAAGATGGTCGTCACAAGCAGCGCCAAGGCTAATTTTTTTAGCCTAATATTTATTTTGTTGTATAATGCGTAGTTTTAATTTTAAAAGCAATTTAGGAGTAACTGGATGGCTCGTATAGCCGGTATCAACGTGCCTGATCATAAGCACGCTGAAGTTGCATTAACAGCTATTTATGGAATCGGTAGACAGACTGCAAGAAATATTTGCTCTGAAGTCGGCATATCGACGACAGTAAAGATCAAAGAGCTGTCCGAAGATCAAGTTGAGTCAATTCGTAAAGTCATTTCTACTATGACGGTCGAGGGTGATTTGCGAAGAGAAGTTTCAATGAACATTAAGCGATTAATGGATCTTGGTTGTTATCGTGGAATTCGACATAGGCGTGGCTTGCCTTTGCGTGGACAACGAACAAGAACAAATGCAAGGACTCGAAAGGGTCCAAGAAAGCCAGTTACGAAATAAAAATAAAGGCAAATAAATGGCTACGCAAAATCGTACAAAAAAACGTATAAAAAAAGAAGTTGCGGATGGTGTGGTGCATGTTCATGCATCTTTTAACAATACCATCATAACTATAACTGATAGAAAAGGTAATGCCCTATCCTGGGCTACTTCTGGTGGCTCTGGTTTTAGAGGATCTCGAAAAAGTACTCCATTTGCTGCGCAGGTTGCTGCAGAAAAAGCAGGCGCAGTTGCACAGGAGTATGGCGTTAAAAATCTTGATGTCATGATAAAGGGTCCAGGGCCTGGCAGGGAGTCGGCTGTTAGATCTCTTAATAACATGGGTTTTAAGATTTCTAATATAGTTGATGTGACACCGATTCCGCATAATGGGTGCCGTCCTCCAAAAAAACGCCGCGTCTAAAGTATTGAGGTAATGTATGGCAAGATATATTGGACCAGTTTGTAAACTGAGTCGTAGAGAAGGAACTGACTTATTCCTTAAAGGTCGAGGAAAATCTCTTGAAGGGAAATGTAAGTTAGAGCAGCGTCCAGGTCAGCATGGCGCTAAAAGAACAAGAAATTCTGATTATGCATTGCAGTTACGCGCAAAGCAAAGATTGCGTCGAATATATGGAGTATTGGAGAAGCAATTCAGAAACTATTACAAAGCATCTGACCTCCAGAAAGGTGCAACGGGTCAAAATCTGTTAAATTTCTTAGAGTCAAGGCTTGATAATGTTGTTTATAGAATGGGTTTTGCTTCTACTAGATCTGAGGCACGTCAATTAGTAAGTCACAAATCAATTTTAGTAAATGGCAATGTTATTAATATTCCATCCTATCAAGTAAACGTTGGTGATGTAATTAAAATTCGTGACAAAGCTAAAAGCCAACAACGCATTAAAGATGCATTAATGGTTGCTGAACAGTACGGTTTTGCTACATGGGTTCAAGTGAATGCAAGTGAGATGAGTGGTGTATTCAATTCTGTTCCTGACAGAATCGAACTAGGTTCTGAAATAAACGAACAGCTTGTCGTTGAATTGTATTCAAAATAATTGCGGGTAACTAAATAATGGCAAGTTCAATTTCAACTTTGTTAAAGCCAAAATTAGTTGAGGTAATATGCGACACTCCCAATCATTCTCGAATTGTTATTGAGCCGCTTGAGAGGGGATTCGGTCACTCTTTAGGCAATGCCCTTAGAAGGGTTATGTTGTCATCAATACCTGGTTGTGCGGTAACCGAAATCAACGTTGCAGGAATTCTTCATGAATTCACCGCAATTGAAGGTGTGCAAGAAGATGTTATTGATATTATTCTTAATTTAAAAAAACTTGCAGTGCTCATACATGGCAAAGAGGAAGCAAGCCTGCATCTATTAAAAAAAGGTATAGGACCTGTTGTTGCAGCTGATATTTCTTTGCCTGCACATGTCGATGTGCTTAATCCTGATTTGATAATAGCAAATATCAACCAAGATATTGCGTTAGATATAAAGATTAAAGTTGAAAAAGGCCGTGGGTATGTACCTGCAAGTCTTCGAAAAGAGCAGGCCGATGATATTCCAGTCGGCGTGCTTATGGTTGATGCAGCTTTCAGTCCAATAGTTAAAGTTGCTTACCATGTTGAGTCTACTCGCGTAGAACAAAGAACTAATCTTGATAGATTGGTTATAGAATTAGAAACAAACGGTACGGTAGATCCTGAAGAAGTTGTCAAAAATGCTGCTTCTATTTTACATGACCAATTGTCTGTTTTTGTCGATTTTGAAAAAGTTGCCGAGATTAGGGATGAAGAATCTATTGACGAAGAGGATTCATTTGATCCTATTCTCTTAAGGCCTGTTGACGATTTAGAGCTAACTGTAAGATCAGCTAACTGTTTGAAAGCAGAAAATATTTTTTACATCGGGGATCTGATACAACGAACAGAGGTGGAATTATTAAGGACTCCAAACCTAGGTAAAAAATCATTAACTGAAATTAAAGACATACTAGCTATTAAGGGTTTGTCGTTAGGTATGAGGCTAGAGAATTGGCCACCTGAAACTCTAGTTGATCAGAGTCAATTAGGAATTTAATAAAGAGCATAGATATGAGACACAGAAAGTCAGGCAGAAAACTAAACAAAAACAGTAGCCATAGAGATGCATTATTTAGCAATATGGCTTGTTCTTTATTTAAACATGAATTAATAAAGACAACTTTGCCAAAAGCAAAAGAGTTAA
>JBEGMT010000347.1:0-3526 GCA_041182925.1 Pseudomonadota bacterium
GCGGTGGCTTCGTTAATTTCTTCTTTGGCCATTTCCCGTAATTCTGGGTCGCTGTCTTTGGCCATTTCTTTAGCGGATTCTAAATTGGCTTCGTTTTCCTGATATTGACGATAGCAGTTAACGATAGGGTCAAGCTGGGCGTATTCTTGGCTGAGGCTGCGAAATTGGTTTTGATTACTTTGTACTTCCGGTTGCGAAAGTAAAACGGTGATTTCTTCGAAGCGTTCACCGAGGTTTTCTAGTTTGGTTTGGATTGAGGGTTTCATAAGGGTTATCGTAATTTGAAAATTTCGCGGGAGGCGGCAATCAGGTCGTGACGTTCGTTAGCGCCGGCTTCGCGCAGTTGGGCGCAAGGCGTGTGAATCAATTTGTTGGTTAAAGTATGCGCTAAACGCTGTAAAACTTCATCTGCAGGTGTGCCGCTGTTGAGTTGGCTGAGGGCTTTTTGCAAAGCGTCGTCGCGGGTGAGTTCGGCTTGTAGTCGGTAATCGCGGATGGTTTCTTGGGCACCTTGTGAACGTAGCCAGGCCAGAAAATGTTCAACT
Source organism: Pseudomonadota bacterium (assembly GCA_041182925.1). Lineage (GTDB taxonomy): Bacteria > Pseudomonadota > Gammaproteobacteria > Methylococcales > Methylomonadaceae > Methylomonas. The sequence goes on from JBEGMT010000347.1 coordinate 546, forward strand.
TTGGTATCGATAATTTCTTCAGCTTGCTCGGCGGCACGGCGGCGCGAGTCCATATTTTGATTGACGGTATGCTGTAAATCATCAACGGTGTAGAGGTAAACATCGCGTAATTGTTCGACTTCCGGTTCAATGTCGCGCGGTACGGCGAGATCGACCATGAACATGGGTTTATGTTTGCGTTTTTTAATCGCGCTTTCGACTCGGCCTTTGCCCAAAATTGGTAATTGGCTGGCGGTCGATGAAACCACAATATCGGCTTCGGCTAGATGGTCGGGGATTTCGGATAAGGCGATTGCGTAGCCATTAAATTGGCTGGCTAAGGCGTGAGCTTTATCGTAAGTTCGATTGGCGATGATGATGCGGCCAATACCGTGTTGATGCAGGTGGCGAGCGGTCAGTTCGATGGTTTCGCCAGCACCAATTAATAAGGCGGTTTGGTTGCTGAGTTTGTCGAAAATTTGTTGCGCAAGTTGAACTGCGGCAAAGGCAACAGACACTGGGCTGGAGCCTATGGCAGTGTCTGTGCGTACTTTTTTGGCGGCCGAGAAGGTGTGTTGAAACAATTTGCTTAGAGTTTTGCCTAAAGTGCCTGCTTCGTAAGCGGCTTGGTAGGCGGTTTTCATTTGGCCCAGAATTTGCGGTTCGCCCAAAATCATCGAATCCAGCCCGCAAGCGACTCTAAACATATGGCGAATAGTTTGCTGGTCGGTGTAGCTGTATAAATAAGGCGTGAAATCGGCCGGGGCGATTTGTTTAGTGTCGGCTAGCCATTCGACCAGTGAGCTTTGGTCGGCGCTGTTGGCGTGGTAATAGAACTCGGTGCGATTGCAGGTTGATAAAATCGCAGCTTCGCTGATATCGCTAATATTGAGCAGCTTTTTCAATGTGTTATCTAAAACGTCTGCTGGAAAAGCAAGGCGTTCTCGAATCGCGATGGGCGCGGTGTTGTAGTTGATGCCGACGGCAAGAAGAGTCATTGGTTGCGAACAATTGCACAAGATAATTGGGTTATTTTAAGGAATGCGCTGTTTTTATCCAAATAGATTGCAACAGCAATCTAAATTTAGAAGCATTTTCTGATAATCTATATTTAAATTTTATTTGCTTATAGGTCTTTAACTGGCATGAATAGATGGATAAACATCGCATTACTTTTTTCTTTGGCTGGTTGTGTTGCAACCCCAGAAAAAGCGCCTGACGTGGATATCAATTTGGCGCCAACTGATTCTATTGTTGCTGGCATCAATCACAATACAGTGATTGATGAAGAAGTGTTGTATTTGTTGATGGCGGCAGAATTGGCAGGGCAACGTGATCAATATGATTTAGCCTTAGATGCCTATTTGCAAGCGGCAAAGCGAGTTGATGATCCTAGAATTGCAGAAAGAGCGGTCAAAATTGGTTTGTTCTTGAAAGATGAACGCCGTACTCAAGAGGCTTTGGCGGTTTGGTTGGAAAAAGATGGTAAGAATTTAGGCGCCAGAAAATTTGCTTTGTTATTAGCGATTAAAAATGCTAACCGTAATGCAGCAGTCGAAAATATCAATGCCATGTTGCGGGATGATCCGGCGGGATTTGAAGCGGGCTTGTTAGAGTTGATTAAGTTGTTTGAGAAAGAAGGGCGTGCTCAATTTACTTATGATGCTTTAGAGGTGGTATCAAAACAGCAGCCAACTCAGGTTAGCGTGTTGTTTTTGCAAGCAGTATTGGCGACGATGTTGCCTGACAATGCTTTAGCGCAAGAGAAAATTAGCAAGGCTTTGGAGTTACAACCTGACTGGAATAAGGCGGTGATTTTTCAAGCGCAATTAGCGGGGCGTACTGGTGATTTAGTTAAAGCCCGTCGCTATTTGGAAAAAGCGGTTAAACAAGCGCCAGAAGATTTGCAGTTACGGAAGATGTTGATTGAAGTTCTGGTTAATACCGAGGCTTTTGATGATGCGATTCGGGTTTGTCAGAATGTGTTGGATGAAAAACCGGATGATGCAGAAAGTTTGTTTTCGATTGCGTTGATTTATGCGCAACAAAACCAACTTGATAAGGCTGAAAATTATCTTGAAAAATTATTGAGCAATCCTGAGTGGGATGACCAAGCCAGTTTTTATTTAGGTAAGCTGGAAATGCAAAAGCGTCGTCCTGAAAAAGCTTTAGCTTGGTTTGATAAGGTGGTTGATCCTCGAATGGCATTTGATGCTGATATGGCGGGCTTGTCGATTGTGATGAATTCGAAGCGTCAGGATGAGATTGAGCAGCGGATGTTGCGGATAGAAAATAAGTATCCTGAGCAACGTTTGCGCATCTTAACGACTAAAGCTGAGTTTTTGAATCAGCAGGGTGATTATCAACAGGCTTTTGATGTCTTGAGTGAGGTGTTAAAAGATGGGGCTGATAATCGTGATGTGTTGTATGCGAGAGCTTTAATTGCTGAGCGAATGAATCGCTTGGATTTACTCGAAATTGATTTGTTAAACATTCTGCGCAAAAATCCTGATGATGTTGGGGCTTTAAATGCAATGGGGTATACATTGGCCGATAGGACAGATCGTTATGATGAAGCAGAGAAGTATTTAAAACGTGCTATTGATTTGCAGCCACATGAAGCGGTAGTGATTGATAGTTACGGTTGGTTGTTGTTCAAAAAGGGACAAGCAGAACAGGCACTGAATTATTTGCATCAAGCTTACGAAAAACAGCCTGAAAATGAAATCGCTGCTCATTTAATTGAAGTTTTGTGGGCGGTGGGCAGTAAAAAAGAAGCTAAAGACTTGTTTGATAGTGCTTATAAAAAATCACCCGATGATGAGTATTTGCTTAAGGTTAAAAAGCGTGTCTTACAGAGTGGCCAATGATGAATAAGCTAGGATTCGTACTCGCAGTTTTGTTATTGCAATCCGGTTGCGCTGTTATCGAAGAAAAGCCGCTAGAAACTTATCATTTAGCGAAAATGCAGCAGTTTCAGCAAGATCGTTCTTGGCAGTTTG
>JBEGMT010000348.1:0-2507 GCA_041182925.1 Pseudomonadota bacterium
CATCAGCGGCATTATCGTCATCGGCGCTTTAGTGCAAATTTCTGCGCCCAGCGCGATGGTACAAATCTTGTCTGGGCTGGCGATTTTAATCGCTTCGATTAACATTGCAGGCGGCTTTTTAGTGACTCGCCGTATGCTCGAAATGTTTAGAAAATAAGGAGAATCACATGTCACACGGTTTAGTCACAATGTCCTACATAGCGGCATCGATTCTATTTATTTTGAGCCTGAGCGGTTTAAGTCGCCAAGATACCGCCAGACGCGGTAATTATTTTGGTATGTCGGGGATGGCGATTGCGATTATCGCCACAGTATTCAGCGGGAATGTCACGGCTTATGCGATTTTGGCCGTTGCTTTGTTAATTGGCGGTTTTGTGGGCGCTCGTGCAGCCGCTAAAGTCGAAATGACACAAATGCCGGAACTGGTCGCTTTAATGCACAGTTTGGTCGGTATGGCGGCAGTTTTAGTCGGTTATGCTAATTTTCTGGATCACAGCGCTGGCTTAAATGGCGCAGAAAAAACCATTCACGAATTGGAAATCTACATTGGCATTTTCATTGGTGCAGTGACGTTCTCAGGCTCGGTGATTGCGTTTGGCAAGCTGTGCGGCAAAGTCAGCGGTAAACCGGTGTTATTACCCGCTCGTCATTGGCTCAACCTTGGTTTACTGATCATTACCATTTTGTTTGGCAACTGGTTTTTAGCCGATAGCGAATCAGGTGCCGGCTTAATGCCTTTATTACTGATGACCATCATTGCTTTGGTGTTTGGTGTGCATATGGTAATGGCGATTGGTGGTGCCGATATGCCTGTAGTGGTTTCAATGTTGAACAGCTATTCAGGTTGGGCGGCTGCGGCGACTGGCTTTATGCTCAGCAACGATTTATTGATTGTCACTGGTGCCTTGGTCGGTAGTAGCGGGGCGATTTTGAGCTACATCATGTGTAAAGCGATGAATCGTCACTTCATCAGCGTAATTGCCGGTGGTTTTGGTAGCGCAGGTGGCGGTGAAGCAGCGGAAATCGAAGGCGAAGTCAATCCAATTGAGGCCGAAGAAACCGCGCAGTTGTTACGCGACTCTAAAAACATTGTCATCATTCCTGGCTATGGTATGGCCGTTGCACAAGCCCAACACACGGTCAACGAAATTACTAAATTACTGATTAGCCAAGGTAAAAAAGTACGCTTTGCAATTCATCCGGTAGCGGGTCGCATGCCCGGCCACATGAATGTGTTGTTAGCGGAAGCCAAAGTACCTTATGACATCGTGTTTGAAATGGACGAAATCAACGAAGACTTTCCTGATGTGGATGTGTCTATCGTGATTGGCGCAAATGATATTGTTAACCCATCGGCTTTAGACGACCCGAACAGCCCAATTGCAGGCATGCCAGTGCTGGAATGCTGGAAAAGCGGCACCACGATTGCGATGAAACGCAGTATGGCTTCTGGTTACGCAGGGGTTGGTAATCCGTTATTTGTCCATGAAAACACCCGAATGTTATTTGGTGATGCCAATGACAGGCTACAAGCCTTGTTAAAAGCGTTACAAGCTTAGATTGCCAATCTGGTTGGGTTGTGGATAACCATAACCCAACCACTAAAAGCCACCATTCTGAATGTCATCAATCAAAACCAAATCACACAATATTTACCTAACTAGCGTTGACAGTAGTGGCGACAACGCGCCCATTATGTTGACCTTGATAGAAATGCTTAACGCTTATTCCGGCAAAACCGCGTTATTTAGACCAATTATCGACAATGGCGAGGCCGACGATCCGCTGATTGAGTTTATCCGCCATCGTTATCCCAACAATCTGCCTTATGAGGCGCTTTACGGTTGTCAAAGCGACCAAGCCCATCAATTACTCGCCAGTAATCAATACGACGAATTACTAAAAATCATTCTGGCTAAATATCGGGCTTTAAGCCAACACTTCGATCAAGTCTTATGTGTCGGTAGCGATTATCAAAACAGTGATCCGATTTATCAGCTCGAATTTAATCTCGATATTGCCAACAATTTAGATTGTCTATTAATGCCAGTAATTCATGGCGCCAATCGCGATGAAGCTCAATTACAAAATCAATTAGCGGGCTTAAAGCATGTCTTACAAGAAAATGATTGCGAGGTTTTAGCACTTGTCATCAATGGCGTTGATAGCCTTGCGATTGAGTCACTCGGTTATCCGGTTTATTTTATCCCCACCGATATTTCACTCGACCGCCCCAGCATCGCTAACATCGCTGATGCCCTGAAAGCCGAAGTTCTATCTGGCGATCAACATGCGCTCAATCGCGAAGTATTACATTACAAAGTAGCGGCAATGTTGGTGCCGGATTTTCTCGATTACGTTGAAGCTGGCGACTTAATCATCACTCCCGGCGACCGCGCTGACATTATTCTGGCCAGTTTATTAAGTTATCAATCCAGCAACTATCCACAAATTGCTGGCCTATTATTAACCGGCCATCAAGCCATCCCACCCCAAATTCAATCGCT
>JBEGMT010000349.1:0-3532 GCA_041182925.1 Pseudomonadota bacterium
GCCGAGACTCAATAATTTGCGTCAGACTGGCATCACCCAACCACAAGCGATATTGGAAGTGGGCAATCAGTAGGATGATGATGAGGATAAGGGTTTTAATAGCCGTATCTCAAGCGGAAAACAGGAAGAAAGATTGGCTGGGTTAATTTACTCAACCCAGCCAACACCTATCTAAAGTTTATTTAGACAGCATTTTGAACGCGCTACGACCAGCGTATTTCGCTTTATCGCCCAACTCATCTTCGATTTTCATCAAACGGTTGTATTTAGCAACACGGTCAGAACGGCTTAATGAGCCTGTTTTGATTTGGCCAGTACCAGTAGCAACGACTAAATCAGCAATCGTGGTGTCTTCGGTTTCGCCTGAACGGTGAGAAACGACCGCGCTGTAACCGGCGGCTTTTGCAGTGCTAATCGCTTCCAAAGTTTCAGTCAAAGTACCGATTTGGTTAACTTTGATCAAAATTGAGTTAGCGATACCTTTGTCGATACCTTCTTTCAAAATTGCTGGGTTAGTTACGAACAAATCGTCACCCACCAATTGGATTTGACCACCCAATTTTTCAGTTTGGTATTTCCAGCCAGCCCAGTCGTTTTGATCTAAACCGTCTTCGATTGAGATGATTGGATATTTTTCTACCCACTCAACGAAGAAATCAGTCATTTCTTCTGAGTTGAAGCTTCTGCCTTCAGCAGACAATTCGTAACGACCGTCTTTGTAGTATTCAGAGCTTGCAGCGTCCATACCCAAGAAAATGTCTTCGCCAGCTTTGTAGCCTGCTTTTTCAATCGCTTCTAAAATGACTTCAATCGCTTCTTCGTTAGAAGACAAGTTGGGTGCAAAACCACCTTCGTCACCCACAGTAGTCGCTAAACCTCTGCTTTTTAAAACTTTTGCCAAGTTATGGAATACTTCTGCGCCGTAACGAATCGCTTCACGGAAAGTTGGCGCACCAACTGGCAAAATCATGAATTCTTGTAAATCAACACTGTTATCAGCGTGTGAGCCACCGTTGATGATGTTCATCATTGGCACTGGCATGATGAATTCGCCAGTGGTGTTCAAGTATTTGTAAAGAGGAACCCCTGCTTCTTCAGCGGCTGCACGAGCAGCTGCCATTGAAACACCCAAAATTGCGTTTGCACCTAAACGGCCTTTGCTGGCTGTGCCGTCTAATTCGATCATTTTTTGATCTAATGCCGCTTGATTGCTGGCATCCATACCGACAACCGCATCGCGGATTTCGGTGTTGACAAATTTAACAGCATTTAAAACGCCTTTACCTAAGTAACGTGATTTATCACCGTCACGCAATTCAATCGCTTCGCGTTCACCGGTTGATGCACCTGATGGCACCATTGCGCTACCAACAACACCTGATGCTAAATAAACTTCCGCTTCAACAGTTGGGTTGCCGCGTGAATCTAAAACTTCTCTTGCTTTTACATCTACTATTCTTGCCATTACTTTGCCTTTTATAGTGTGGTTTCAATCAAACTGCTGGATTTAACAGCTTTATCTATAGTCATTAACATTTCTAACAATTCTTTCATACGGTGCAAAGGCCATGAATTAGGGCCATCGCTTAACGCTTCTTCTGGCTTAGGATGTGATTCCATAAACAATCCTGCAATTCCTACTGCCATTGCCGCTCTCGATAAAACTGGCACAAATTCACGTTGTCCACCAGAGCAATTACCTTGTCCACCTGGCAATTGCACAGAGTGAGTGGCATCAAATACTACAGGGCATCCGGTATCACGCATGACCGCTAAGGAACGCATATCGGAAACCAAATTATTATAACCAAACGATACGCCACGCTCACAAACCATGATTTGCTGATTGCCAGTCGCTTTGGCTTTAGCGGCAACATTCGCCATGTCCCAAGGTGCTAAAAATTGGCCTTTTTTGATATTAACTGGCTTGCCTAAGCCAGCAACGCTTTGAATGAAATTAGTTTGACGGCATAAAAATGCAGGGGTTTGCAACACATCAACCACTGAAGCGACTTCCGCTAATGGTGTGTCTTCGTGAACGTCAGTTAAAACTGGCACATTCAACTGTTGTTTTACTTTTTCTAAAATCTGCAAACCTCTTTCAATACCTGGGCCGCGAAAACTGCCCAATGAAGAACGATTGGCCTTGTCAAAAGACGATTTGTAGATAAACGGAATATTCAGCTCATCGGTAATTTCTTTTAATTTACCGGCAGTATCGAGCGTCATTTGTTCGCTTTCAATCACACAAGTGCCGGCAATCAGAAAAAACGGCTGATCTAATCCGACTTCAAAGTCACATAATTTCATAATTAACCTTTGGTTTTATGCTGAGCGGCCGCTTCGACAAACCCTGAAAACAATGGGTGTCCAGCGCGCGGTGTCGAAGTAAATTCTGGATGGAATTGGCAAGCCAAAAACCAAGGATGATCAGGCAATTCAACAATTTCGACCAAACGACCATCTAAAGATTTACCGGAAAAACGCATACCGGCGGCTTCCAATTGTTTGAGGTATTGATTGTTAAATTCGTAACGATGACGGTGACGCTCGGTAATGACATCTTTTTGGTATAAATCAAACGCTAATGAACCGGATTTTAATTGGCATTTTTGTGCACCTAAACGCATAGTGCCGCCCAAATCAGAATCTTCATCACGATGATTCAAGATACCGGCCTCATCCATCCATTCGGTGATTAAACCAATCACAGGATGCGGGCTATTTGGTAGGAATTCAGTACTGTGAGCACCTTCTAAACCCACCACATCGCGAGCAAATTCAATCACTGCTGATTGCATACCCAAGCAAATACCCAAGTAAGGAATTTTATTTTCACGGGCAAAACGCACGGTAGAAATCTTACCTTCCACCCCACGCTCACCAAATCCACCAGGTACCAAAATCGCATCAACATCTTTTAATTGCGAAGTACCTTCGGCTTCGATGGTTTCGGAATCAATATATTTAATGATGACTTTATGACGGGTATGAATACCGGCGTGAATCAAGGCTTCGTTTAATGATTTATAGGCGTCGGTGTGATCAACATATTTACCGACAATCGCGATTTTCACTTCGTCAGTTGGATGGGTTAAACCATCAACCACTTTTTCCCATGACGACAAATCGGCAGGCGGCACATCAAGACGCAATTGGTCAACGACGATGTCATCCAAGCCTTGCTCACGCAGTAATAATGGAATCCGATAAATGGTGTCAGCATCAATTGCTGAAATCACCGCTTTTTCGGCAACATTGGTAAACAAAGCAATTTTGCGACGATCACTCGCAGGAATCATTTGCTCAGAACGGCAAATCAAAATATCCGGTTGGATACCGATAGTACGTAACTCTTTCACCGAATGCTGAGTTGGTTTAGTTTTTATCTCGCCAGCTGACTTAATATAAGGCACCAAGGTTAAATGAATAAACACTGCACGATCACGGCCTAATTCAACACCCATTTGACGAATGGTTTCTAAAAACGGTAATGACTCAATGTCACCGACCGTACCGCCGACCTCAATCA
>JBEGMT010000350.1:0-10506 GCA_041182925.1 Pseudomonadota bacterium
AATGACTATCACCTACTGGCGCAGCAAAGCCATCTGCCACCAGCTTATCGACATTACTGCCAGTTAAGCTTTGCAAAAAAGCCACCAAATCGGCGATTTCGCTGTCTGATAAACCCAGCGGTTTAATCAGCGGCGACAGATTTTCATTCGCCACTCCACCTTGATTATAAAACCGCAACACATCCTCCAAACTCGCCAAACTGCCATTGTGCATATACGGCGCACTTAACGCTACGTTGCGTAGGCTAGGGGTTTTGTAAGCCCAACGATCAGCGGGATTTTGGCTGATTTCATAAAAACCCAAATCATTGGCTTTATTTTCAGCAACCGATTTAAGCGCCTGGCTATCAACATTAATCGCAACCCCTGGGGCAACTTGTAACAACTGTTGCGCGGGTGTTTTTGCCATTGATTGTTGATAACCAATGCCCGTATTGTGGCGTTTTTGGTCAGTAAACAAAGCCGATTTTTGTTCAATACTATGACAAGCCACACAACCGGCTTTACCACTAAACAAAGCAAATCCGCGTTGCGCTTGCTGACTCATCGCCTCAGCTTGTTTGCCAAAATACCAACGATCAAAAGCGGAATCCGCAGAATTTAAACTGCGCTGATAACTCGCCAAAGCTTGGCCGATATTCAACATAGTCGGCGCTTGATGAAAGGCTTTTTCAAACCAGCCCTGATAATCGGCATTGGCTTTGATTTTATTAATCACGTAACCAATCGACGGGTTAGCCATTTCATTCTGCGCCAACAAAGGCCCCCAAGCTTGCTGCTCCAAACTGTCTTCGCGGCCATCATGGAACAATAAATGCGCATAGCCGACGTTATACAAAGATGGACTATTACGCCTGACGCTACGCCCTTCAACACCCACTGCGGTTGCCATTTCATTATTGCTAAAGCCTTGTTCGGGAATATGGCACATGGCGCAGGAAAAGGTATTGTTCAACGACAAGCGGCGGTCATAAAACAACTTACGACCCAAGGCAATTTTGGCGATAGTGAGTGTGTTATCGGTAGGCGTGGTTAATTTCGGCAAACCCAATGGTGGCTTTTGCGCGTAGTTGAGTAAATTGGCGGCTTGGCCTTGGCGCTGGCTTAAAGCGATCGAGCGTGTTTGATAATCGGCTTGTTGGTAAGTTTGTTTGTAATCGCCAGCGCGATACAGCATTTCGGGATTGTTGGCTAATTTAACGGTCGGTAAATCACCGGCCAATAAGGTTTTAATATCGCTGATTAAAGTCTGTGGATTTAAAAAATCGACACTGTAAATGTTGCGAATTTGCTTATTGGTATCAATCAAATACACTCGCAACAAATGCGAAAAAGTGCCGGTAAATTGGCCTTTTTCATCGTAAATTTTCTGCACATTTTGCTGATAAGCCTCCAAAATCGGCTGCAATTGTTGTTCTGAAGCGGTGGTTAAAAACTGCCAGTCCAAATTGGCATGATTTAAACCTTGTCCATATAACTGCATTTTTTGCGGCGTGTCGTGATCGGGATTAAAACTTAAGGTCAGCAAACGTAATTTGCTGGCAATTTCCGGTTGTTTTTGTAGTTCACGACTGATTTTATGCAGCACTTGTGTCGCCAATGGACAGCCATTAACATCGCTGCAAGTGGCGTAGATAAAACTCAACAAGACGATTTTATCGCCCATTAAATCGTAAAGCGGCTTGGATTGATTAGCGCTATTGAGGACTTCACCATTGCCGGCTTTGCTAATAATTGGCAGGTTGTAGGTGGGTGGTTCGGCTGAAAAAGCCAATGAAAATAGGCTTAGCCAAAATAATACTAAGCTATAAAAATATCTCGCCATGTCAGTCTGAATTAAGCAACTAAGCGTTCAATACGAATCGTATTTTTTTGCTTAGCTTGCCATAAGTCATATTTAACCTGCATCTCTAACCAAAGATCAGCCGAGGTGCCTAACCACTGAGACAATCGAATCGCCATATCGGCACTGATATTGCTATTGGCATTTAAAATTTTCGACAAGGTAACACAAGAAATTTTTAGTGCCTTAGCTGCTTCGGTAATACTCATTGTTTCAGGTATCCATTCCCGTAAAACTAATCCTGGATGAGGAGGGTTATACATATCGCTCATTATCGTCTCCTAGTGGTAATCCTGATAATCCAACAAAACAACATCTTCACCATCAAATTTGAAGGTCAATCGCCAGTTGCCATTAACAGTTATCGCATAATGATCTTTAAGCTGACCTTTTAGTTCATATAATCGCCAAGCAGGCACGTTTACATCGTTCTTTGATTTGGCGCTATCAAGCACCCCTAATTGCAACCTTAGCTTTTGCTCATGTTGAGGTTGGATGCCTGATTTATTGCCCGTTTCGAAAAACAGCTTTAGTCCTTTATGAGTGAAACTTTTAATCATCAGCAATTGTAATTTGTAAACTATGTCTTAACAACTCAACTGGATTTAGCTTGCTCTGAGTGTAGCCAATGCCCCGATTTCCCACCCATTTTCTCCAACAACTGCACCCCACCAATCACCATCCCTCTATCCACTGCCTTACACATATCATAAATCGTCAACAAGGCAATTTGCGTCGCAGTCAGCCCTTCCATTTCCACCCCAGTTTGACCATTGGTTTTCACCGTGGTTAAGCAATGAACTCGATTATGTTCAGTCTCAGCAGTTAGTTGAATATCAACATGGGTCAATGGCAGCGGGTGACAAAGCGGAATTAAATCAGCGGTACGTTTGCTGGCCATAATCCCTGCGACACGGGCAATCCCCAACACATCGCCTTTTTTATGATTACCAGCCATAATCAAAGCCAAGGTAGAAGGTTGCATTTCAATGTAACCTTGGCAGATTGCAGTGCGCTGAGTGACGGCTTTATCGCCGACATCGACCATATGCACTTCACCAGCGGCATTAAAATGATTGAGCGTGTTGCTAGGCATGGGATAATCCGGTCATTATTAACAACTGGGCATTGTATTACCCGATAAAACATCATGTCGATTAAAGTCCGTTATTTTGCCAGTTTGAAAGAGCGCGTCGGCCATGCTGATGCGGAATTGCTATTGCCTGAGCCTTTATCAGCCAGCCAAATTTGGCAGCGGTTAAATCCTGATTTAGCCATGCCAGAAGGTGTATTGGTGGCGGTGAATATGGAATATGCAGGGTTAGATACATTAGTTAACGACAACGACGAGTTAGCTTTTTTTCCACCCGTTACCGGCGGTTAATATGAGCATCAGCCTTACTTCTCAAACATTCGACCCTTGGCAAAGCCTTGCCGAATACCAAGCCCAACAACTAGCCGGTAAATACGGTGCAACTGCAGTTTTTATCGGCACCATGCGCGATTTCAATCAAGGTGATGGGGTGGTCGGCATGACGCTGGAATATTACCCAGGCATGACTGAAAAACAGTTAGCTTCGATTGTCGAACAAGCCAATCAGCAATGGGCTCTGCTGGATACCTTGTTAATTCACCGGATTGGCGATGTGGTGCCGGATGATAGTTTGGTATTGGTGGCGGCTTGGTCAGCGCATCGCGGCGATGCGTTTGATGCTTGTCGTTTCATCATGGAAGCTTTAAAAAAACAAGCACCGTTTTGGAAAAAAGAACGCTTGGCTTCTGGCGAAGAGCGTTGGGTGGAGAGTAATAGCAATGGCTATCAAACCAGTTAGCGAAAATCGCTCGGCAACCAACCCCGTTCCACACAGTCCCTAAAACTCCATTGCGGCATGGTTTCGGTTTTGTAGCTCCAGAAAAACCAGCCTTGGTATTTTTCAAAGCAAGCTAATTGTGCGGCGGCGTAGCCACGATAAGCAAGGTTTTGTTGAAACGCGTCCATGCTGGCAGCCGGATAATCCAAGGCTTGCTCGGCCCATAAATCCAGCATTTTCGGATGCAACCCCAAGCTCCATTCTGCGACATAGGTTTTGCGTCCGGAATCCTGAATCAGTTGCTCGGCTTCTTGTCGCCAATCATTAATCGCTTTGCTGATGTGTCCATAAATATCGGTATCAATATCATTCTGTACAAAGCATTGATAACGATGAATATCAAAGATCACGTTTTTGTCGGTCTCGCTTTGTAATAAATCCGCATATTCTCGATAGTCACGAAAGCCATCATGAAACACTACCGCTACCTCATCAGCTTGACAGTGCTGTCTAATCCGCTGATAGGCTTGTTCGGTGTAAGCGCTTAACACTTTGGTGGGCACATCCCAACGTGGCTCATTGAGCACCTCAATGGCAATTAAAGCCGGACTGGTGTGATAGCGTTGAGCGAGGCGTTCGAGCACCGTTAGTGAATATTGAATATATTCATCACGGGTATGCCATTCGCAGACATCTTTTATCCCGCCGTTATCAAAGCCGTTTTGACAGCCCGGAGCAGCATGTAAATCTAAAACCACTTTCAGCTGATAGCGTTCGGCCCATTGCATGGCTTGATCAAGGATTTTGTCACCGCCTGTGACGTAGGGATGTTGTAGATGTTGGTAACTGGGATGGTAGGGATAATCGTCACCAAACAGCCAATGACCGACTGGAATCCGTACCGCATTGATACCGATTTTTGCTAGCCAAGCAAAATCAGCTTCAGTAATAAAACTTTGCCAATGGTGTTGTAATTTGGCGGCGGCTTGCTCGTCAAGTTCAACACACCAGGCGGTTTCGTCTTCGGCGTTAAGATTGGCAAATAAACTGGGGGTCATCCATTTTTCCAATACCAGCCAACCACCTAGATTGACACCGCGTAGTTTCGGGCTATTTAACATAAATGAATTTGGCGTTTGTGTAAGGCTTGAATGGTCGGCTGATTGGTTATTGTCAACATCGCCGCATGGGGTAATTGGCTATTGATGATGTTAATCATCTCGATTTCGCCATCTGGATCTAACGAATCAAAGGCATCCTGCATAAAAATCCATTTCGGTTTTTGCAATAATAATCTCACCAAGCCTAGACGCTGCTGTTGTTCACGTAATAAGGCTTTGTCCCAGTCGGTGCGATGATCAAGCTGCTCGAGTAAGGCTTCAACCCCAGCCAATTTAAAACATGCTTCAAGTTCAGCTTGATCAAAAGTATCCGCTTCAAAAGGATAGCTAATGGCATTACGCAAGGTGTCTGTCGGTAGATAAGGGCGTGGCGGCATAAAGAATAGCGGCTCATCATCTGGCAGTTCGATACAACCTTCTCCCCAAGGCCAAAGTCCGGCGGTGGCTTTAAACAACTTATTGCCAGTAAAGGCATTGCCACTAATCAAGATTCGATCACCGGCATAAATTTCTTCGTTTAGCTTTGCAACGCAGACGGCACCATCTAAACGTGTAATCACTAAATCATGAAAACGTAACACGGCACCGGTATTTTTTCGCAACACAATCCGGTGCGGCGAGGGCTTGGCGATTTCTAATTCGAGTTGCTTTAAGGCATTAGCTAACCCCAATACCCGCTCAACCGATGCTCGCCATTCTGCCATTTTGCCCATGTTATCTACCGGCCAAGACAAAGCTGAAACCAGTTGTTGAAACACTTGTGCCGACTGCATTAAGGTACCCAAGGTGATGCTACCTAGGATATAGCGCGGTGCTGATACCAGAATCGGAAATGCCATCGATAATACAGAATAACCGGAGCTAAACATGGTGATTTGGCTCCAGGCTTTAGTTTGTTGATCCCACGCGCGGACAATATCGCCAAACAAGTGTTGAAAATGTGGGGTTTCGTGGCGCTCACCGTGAATTAAAGCAATCGCTTGTGAATTTTCGCGGGCTTTAACTAAGGCATAGCGGAAATTGGCTTCGACAGTTTGACGGTGATCGGTGGCGATCGTTAATGGCCGTCCTATCCACCAACCCAACATGGATGCACTAGCCGCATATGCTAATGCCACCCAAACTAAATGACCTTGAATCGACAAATTGAATAAACCCCATTCAAGAGTCACTGTGCCTGATAAGCTCCATAGAATACTGGTAAAACTAATCAGTAAGACCACGCAGTAAAACAGCGTGTGTAGCAAATCGATAGCATATTCAGTAGCAATCCTAATATCTTCGGCGATTCGACCATCGGGATTGTCATGTTGTTGTCCGTTGATATGCGTGACTAAATAATGCCGACCATCAAACATCCAGCGACCAATCAATTGATCGGTTAACCAACCACGCCAGGCTAATTGCAATCGGCGCTTAATGACTAGGTGGGCAGCAGTAATGGCCATATTGGCGATAAAAATCATTGCAATCATGCCAACCTGAGTAAACAAACGCGACATTGAGCGTTGTTCTAGGGCATCAAATAAATCCGCGCTCCATTCGGTCATCGTGACTGAAATGCCAATCTGAAACAAAGTCAGCGTAACCAGAGTAACCAGTAGACCACGATTAGCGGTGGCATTGCTTACAGACCAAAATGGGCCTGCTAATTGGATAAATTGAATAAAAAATTTGCTGGTTTTACGCAAAGCCATACTCCTCATTTAGGGTCGGCAGGGAATATACCAAACTTGCAGGGATTTGCAGTTTTGAATCCTGTTTTATAAAAAAAGGGCGAGGTTTGACGCTCGCCCTTTTGGTAGATTTTTCCGACTATCGCTTCATTGATAAAAAGAATTCAGCGTTGGTTTTAAAATCTTTTAATTTGCCTAGCAAAAATTCTGATGCTGCCAATTCATCCATTGGTTGCAAGATTTTGCGTAGAATCCAGGTTTTTTGCAATTCGTCTGGATCGACCAAATATTCTTCACGACGAGTACCGGAGCGGTTGATATTAATTGCAGGATAAATGCGTTTTTCAGCAATTTTGCGTTCTAAATGCAACTCCATGTTGCCGGTGCCTTTAAATTCTTCAAAGATCACCTCATCCATTCTTGAGCCGGTTTCGACCAAAGCAGTGGCGATAATGGTCAAGCTACCACCTTCTTCGATGTTTCTAGCTGCACCAAAAAAGCGTTTAGGTTTTTCTAAAGCGTTGGCATCAACACCACCTGATAACAATTTGCCAGAAGACGGTACGGTCATATTGTAGGCTCTGGCAAGACGGGTAATCGAGTCTAACAAAATAACTACATCGTGTTTGTGTTCTACTAAACGACGGGCTTTTTCGATAACCATTTCAGCCACTTGCACATGACGGCTAGCTGGTTCGTCGAAGGTACTAGAAACCACCTCACCACGAACGCAGCGTTCCATTTCTGTCACTTCTTCTGGACGCTCATCAATTAACAAAACGATTAAGTAACATTCTGGATTGTTCTCAGCAATCGCATGGGCAATGCTTTGCATAATCATGGTTTTACCGGCTTTCGGTGGTGATACGATCAAACCACGTTGGCCTTTACCGATAGGGGCGATTAAATCGATGATACGCGCGGTCAAATCTTCACTGGTGCCATTGCCTTGTTCTAAACGGAAGCGTTTATTGGCAAATAAGGGTGTGAGGTTAGAAAATGAAATTTTGTTTTTGGTATTTTCAGGGGCTTCAAAATTGATACTTTCAACTTTTAGCATGGCGAAATAACGTTCGCCTTCTTTTGGGGGTCTGATTTTACCGCTAACGGTATCGCCGGTCCGTAAACCGAAGCGTCGGATTTGACTGGGTGAAACATAAATGTCATCGGGACCGGCTAAATAGGAAGCGCCAGGGGTGCGTAAAAATCCGAAACCATCTTGTAATATCTCTAACACCCCATCGCCATAAATATCTTCACCACTTTTTGCCTGCTTCTTAAGAATCATGAAAATCAATTCTTGCTTTCGAGCTCTGTCGATGTTTTCAAGGCCTAATGACTCAGCAATGGTAATAATTTCTGTGGGTTGTTTTAGTTTTAACTCGGTAAGATTCATGTTGATGCTAGAGAAATGAAAGAAACGCGAATCGGCAGAATGCCGTTAATTGCGGAAGGTGCTTGTTGGATTTTTACAGATGATAAACGACGAAGAATAGGTCTAGGAGCAATATAACGCATTAACCGGACTTATCAAAACCTTTTTCTAATAAATCCGGTCAATCAAGCTTGCTATCAGATGTTGCTATCGATAAAGGCAGCCAATTGTGACTTGGTTAAAGCGCCTACTTTAGTCGCTTCTACTTCGCCATTTTTGAAAATCATCAATGTTGGAATACCGCGCACACCGTATTGTTGCGGGGTTTTTGGATTTTCATCGATATTCAGCTTGGCAACAGTCAACTTGCCTTTATATTCGGCTGCGATTTCATCAAGAACTGGGGCAATCATTTTACAAGGACCACACCATTCAGCCCAATAGTCCAACAGAACAGGACCAGCAGAATTAATTACGGTTTGATTAAAATCAGCATCAGACACATGAAGGACTAAGTCACTCACGCCACTCTCCAATAGTTTACAAAAGTTAAATATAGTTTCGGGGCAATCCTATTGTCAATCAATTTCAACCATAGCGGTTTTTAAGTTATCCTATTCGGCATGAAAAAAACACATTTGACCGAAACACGATTCAGTAATTTGGAGCTTTCTGACTCCATTATCAAAGGCTTGAAAGACGCTGGATTTATCAATTGCTCACCGATTCAAGATAAATCCTTACCGCTATTATTGCGTGGCAAAGATGTCGCAGGACAAGCGCAAACCGGCACTGGCAAAACCGCGACCTTTTTACTCGCCACTTTTCAGCATTTAATTAATGATGAAAGCGAAAAAATCAAAAATCCCCGCGCCCTGATTTTGGCGCCAACTCGCGAGTTGGCGATTCAAATTCACAAAGACGCGCTGCTACTAAGTCCTTATCTCAATCTAAAATTTGCCTTGATTTACGGCGGCACCGATTATCAAAAACAGTTAGATAAAATCAAAAGTCATGTCGATGTGATTATTGGTACGCCGGGCCGAATTATCGATTTTTATAAACAAGGCGCTTTTACCCTCGACAATATTCAAGTCACAGTCATGGATGAAGCCGACCGGATGTTTGATTTAGGTTTTATCAAAGACATTCGGTTTTTATTGCGCCGAATGCCGCCACCAGAAAAGCGTCTTAACCTGCTGTTTTCGGCAACCTTGTCCTACAAAGTCACCGAACTGGCTTACGAGCACATGAATAACCCAGTGCTGGTTAAAATCGAATCAGAAGAAGTGACTTCAAAAGCGATTAATCAAGTCGCTTATTGTCCAGCTAATGAACAGAAAATCCCGCTGTTGCTGGGCTTGCTAAAACAGCATCAACCACAACGTGGCATCGTCTTCGTCAATACCAAACGCGCCGCTGAACAATTGGATGATTATTTGCAAGCTAACGGCTATAAAACCGCCTTATTGAGCGGTGACGTACCGCAAGATAAGCGCCAGCGCTTGCTCAATGATTTCCAAGAAAACCGCGTCACGCTGATGATTGCCACCGACGTGGCGGCTCGTGGTTTGCATATCCCAGATGTTTCGCATGTGTTTAATTACGACTTACCGCAAGATGTTGAAGATTATGTGCATCGCATCGGTCGTACTGCGCGCTTTGGTGCCAGTGGCGAAGCGATTAGTTTTATTTGCGAAGAATATGCTTACTCAATGCCGGATATTGAAAGCTATATCGGCGAGAAAATACCGGTTAAACCGATTACCGATGAAATTATCGTTAGCGATGTGATTAAACCCGAACGCCGCGAACCGCGCGAACGTGTCGTTCCTCGTGATAAACGTCCGCCACGCCCTGATTTTAAAGGCAAACCTAAAAGATCACCGCGTCCGCCGCGAAAAGAGCTTAAAGCCCCAGAGTCAGGGCCCGAAAATCCTCAACCGCAGGAAACTCAGTAATCAATTTGCTCGGCGCAGTGCTGTCGGGTTTGCTAATCGAAACCAGATGAGCAATGCCAAATGCCTGCGCTGAAGCCAATACCGACACACTGTCATCCACCAACAAACAGCGTTGTTTATCAAACAGATGGGCATCTTGTAAGGCTTGCCAAAACCCCGTTTGTTCTTTAGCCAAGCCAAAATCATGCGAGGAAATAATCTGATCAAAAAACACCTGTAAGCAGGTTTTTTCCATTTTCAGATTCAAGCTATCGCGATGAGCATTAGTCACCAACAACAAACGTTTGCCACTGGCGCGTACCGCTTCCAAAAACTCAGTAACATGCGGATGAACCGCAATTAAACCGGCCACTTCCAGCTTTAATTCAGCGATATTTAATGCCAGCTGCTCTGTCCAGTAATCTAGGCAATACCACTCCAAACGGCCCTCCATGGCTTTAAAGCGCGGGATTAATTGCTGTTTAGCCTCTTCGATAGTCAATCCATGTAATTCCGCGAACTTTAACGGCACAAAAGTCTGCCAAAAATGATTATCAAAATTCAAATCCAGCAAAGTACCGTCCATATCTAACAGGACAGTGTCGATTTGGTGCCAATTCAGCATGAGTAGGAATTCCTAGTTAAAAGCCTTGAAATAAGAAATCCAGTGCGGCAGTGATTTCAAAATGGGCATTAGAAAGAGAAGTAATTGGTTGTTTTAAAATCTGAACAGGAACTGC
>JBEGMT010000351.1:0-3998 GCA_041182925.1 Pseudomonadota bacterium
GTCAAGTGACGGTGCCACAAGGCGGTTCCTTGTTGTTGGTGCGAGTACCGATTATCAATGATACTGCTTACGAGGGCGCCCACGCATTCACGCTCACCGCAACGGCAAGTAATGCAGTTGCTAATGGTATTGCAATTATCGGCGATTTTGGTACTGGGGCTATTTTTAATGATAGCGGTGCCGAAAATCGTTTTGCGGTTAAGAATGATGATCGTCAATTAAAAGTCGACAGCCCTATCGTCAACGAAGCTTCCGATTATGTTGTCTATCAAGTAACCGGTATTACTGCCAATGACACCGAGCTGGCTTTAACTATTGATAACGGTACAGGGTTTGCGACGATTACGCCTAATCTTCAATACTGGACTGGGTCAAACTGGCAAACTTATGCCGGTGAAACGATTGCTAAACCGAATAACGGCGAACTGTTAGTCAGAGTTAACATTCAAGAAGAACAAGATGATATTCGCGAAGGTTGGGAACGTCTTGATCTAGTTGTAAGAGGTAGCGGAGGTCCGGCAGTCGGCTGTGCTTCTATCAGAGATGATGGCAGCGGGGTGATCTACGAATTTGCACAATCAGGTAATACCGCCCCTGTTACCACCACGATCGAAAATCTTGATGATGATTTTGATAAGGACGGCATTTTACCCACTACCGAAGATGCTTTAGCTTCATTGGCAGCTTCTCAAGGTATCGGTAGTGCTAAAGATGGCGACATGAATGGCGATGGTGTTGCTGACGCCGACCAAAATGCCCTAGCGACTTTGGCTTGGACTGATGTAAAAAGTTTTGATGCGGGAAATGCAGGAACTCTAACTGACTCTAAGCCGATTATTTCTATTACCATCACTGACAACAACAACGACACCCGTGTTTCTCAAACCGCTCAATTAGAAAACATTCGCGTCACATCCTTTACCGATAACTCAGCATTTGACAACAATGCTATTAACTCGGTGACTTACGCTAATCCGGCTGACAACTCTGGGATCCGGACAGTCACACTGGCTGATGGTTCCAGCACCCAAACCCCTTGGGATCCGATCAAATTTAATGTTGTCAGTCAAGCAACTGGTGGAGTCCTGAATGACATTGATTTAAGTCGTACTGGCATTCAGGTTAGACTTTATATTGATATTAGTGCCGCCGGGCTTAATCAAGGTGAGTTCAATTCTTATATCAAATATGTATCGCAATTGGCATTAGACGATGCTAACGCCTCACAAAAGCCCTTGATTGACTTGGATGGTAAAACTATCACTAAAGCCGGATGGTATGACTTTACGCAAAGAACACCGAATGGCGATGGCGCTCGATTTATTATCAACAATGGCAAAATTGTCGGTATTGAATTAATCATAACTGACAACACCTTTGGTGACGATGATATGCGTGTCGACCGTATCTTCGATCCAGGAGTCCCGGTTAAAGCAGCTTCGACTGAAAATGATTTTAGCCCTAACGTCAGTCAAATTGTTGATTTTAACGGTGCATCAGGATTACACCCTCATCCTGTTACTTCGCCGTTATTCAACAATTTCCAAATCAATAACGATGGCACCATTCACAATGAGAACGATAAATGGTCGCCAACCTTGATTAATTGGCCAGGCATTAATCTAAATCACAATATTGATCAATTTCACCAAGCTTGGGGTGAAACGCGCTCAGAAATTTTGGAAGTCTCTTTAAGCGCTATCAACAAAAACGGCGTTTTCAAACTGCCGCCTGAAGCATTAATGGGGCTAGATACTAATGACAGTTTGAAATTTGATGCCAGTTTAGCTGACGGTAATGAACTACCTGATTGGATTCTATTTGATCGCAACAGTGGCAGTGTCGCTTTAGCCAAAGATGCGCCAATCATTAAAGACTCAACCAAAATTACCATCGTCGCTACCGATACCAAAAGTAACCAGGTAACAGTTAAAGTCATTTTAAAACCCAAATTATCAAGTACCGATGCGCCGATTGAGAAAAAATCGCTCAGCCATTCAGTTGCTGTAAAACAAAATGACAAACCTATAGCAAAACAGTCGCTAACCGAACAAATTCGACAAACCAGCGGCAGCCAACGTCTGCAAAGGGATGCAAGCGATTTATTAAACAGTTTGTCGCAAGTTTTTAGGTAAGTTTAATCGCGATGATTAACCGATGTTACGCAAACAAAATAGCATTGCGTAACATCGGTTATTAAAATTTTTGACTACTGAAAATCACAAACTTGGTATTACTGGCAATCTGCCGGCAATTACCAAACAGTTTTTTCAAGCTCAAGTGATAATTGAGATGGCGATTGCCAATCACTCGTAACTCCCCTCCCACACGCAACACCTTATGCGCTTGTTGAAACATCTGCCAAGCAATATGGTCACCAACCGTGTGTTGCTGATGAAACGGCGGATTACAGACAACACAATCAGCGCTGTTAATATCAAAGCCATTCAGACAATCGGCAGCAACAAATTGCGCTATACGATGTGTTGATAACGCCGCCTCAAAATTCTGTTTAGCCGAAGCAAGCGCCATATAAGATTCATCAACAAAGCACAGATTGGCTTCCGGCAATTGCTGAGCGATAGATAAGCCCACCACCCCATTGCCACAGCCTAAATCAATAAAATCCCGATAGGCCGGATTAGTCGGCAAATGTTGCAATAAAAACCGTGTACCAATATCGAGACTGTCACGAGAAAACACATTGGCATGATTGCTGATTAGCAAATTTGTGCCTTCCAACAAGTAGTCAGTAGGATAAGGATTTGGTGGCACAGACAAAGCCGGATCAAACTCGGCAAAAATCATCCGCGCTTTTTTAACCGCGATCGATGGCTTGGTTGGACCAATCAATTTTTCGACGATTTTCCAAAGTGTCGGCGCTAAGTTTTTCACCATTGCCGCTACGATTACCGTACAACCAGGCTTGAGTAATGGTCGTAAGCGATGAAGTTGATATTCCAACAACGCTAAAGTTTTAGGCGCTTTAATCAATAAATAATCAATGTCCCGCTCAGGCAACCCCAAACTATCCAATAACCGCACTTGTTCAGCATCACGCTGATTAGCGGCTAAATTAAGTTTTGTCGCCTGATGAGACAAATATGAATCTGAAATAGCAATCGGTTGATAATCAGCCAAAGCTACTGCCAATGCACCAAAACAATCATTAACAATAACGATCTTGGCATTAGCAGCAGGTTTGCAATGTTCGGCAAAATGATTAAGTAAATACTCATCAGCAGCATCCCAGGCTCTCAACAACTCATGTTTACGATAGGGTAAACGCTGAAGTTGAAACCGACCTTGAGGGACGATTAAAACATTTTCCATAAGCTGTTAATTTAAGCCTACTGAATTCTCACCAAGAAACCATCGGTTTTTTCACAGTTTGGCTTGCTGTGCGCGGTGACGCTAATCCGGGCAAAACCATTCTCGAGTGGGCGCTCTAATTTGCCTTTAATTTCCAGTCGACCACTTTTTTGTACAGTAATGTCTAATTCTTTGGCAGGGAAATCAAACAGATTTTGACCATAGCTAACTGTCACATGCACAGAACTAGGCACAGTGTTAGCCGAAGCCATCATCGAAAACTCACTCAAAGACTGAGTATATTTATTGGCTGCTGGTTGAAATTCAGAAAAAATCGGCTTGTCACAACTGCTAGAACTTTGGCCACTGCTATAAGCCTGAGCGGAACTGATGCTCAATAAGCAACAAGCAGCAATGGTCAATTTGATAAGGGTGTTCATTTAAACTCCAAATTAAAATCAGATAACCCACTAAGGTTACCAACAAAAATATAATTGGTGATAAATCTTTGTAAAAAATCAGAAAAAGAATTGCTGGTAAGGGGGGGGAAGATGCTTAATTTAACCTACGATCTGAGGTTGCGGTGAGTTGCCACGCCTGTCTGCCGCGCCACTGCGATTAAGTGAAACCATTGTAGGGGCGAATTCATTCGCCTTTGGTTGCTAATCAAGGCTCACAGGTCGAAT
>JBEGMT010000352.1:0-5604 GCA_041182925.1 Pseudomonadota bacterium
GTTGGATTGTGCGCACCAAATTAGAGCGGGCTATTTAACCTTGTTCTAATTTGGTGCGAGATGGCTATTCGCTACTACACAATTTTTCGGCGCGATCGCTTTGAGGGGTAATGCTATTGTCAGCTTTGACTCGCCACCGGTAGCGCATTTCCATGCTTTTATTAATTAACACCGCACGTTCAATATCAATATAGTCATCTTCTTGAAATTGACGCCAGCCAATGTCGCGTTGAGAATGGCTTTTAATCGATTGATCCAGCGTTTGTTCAACGGTTAAATTATCTTTGCAGGGCAGGTTTTTGACTTGAGCTGATGCTTGTTCAGCGTCTAAAGCCCAGCTGCTTCCGAACCCGCTAAATAGTAATAAAACCCGAGCAATAAATTGAATGGTTTGCATATCAGACTCCGGGTTTAAAGGTTGTACCCTTGCTCGTTGTGCAATGCGATGTCCAAGCCTTCGTTTTCATCGCTGCTATCAACGCGTAAGCCTAAGGTGTTATCCAATAGCTTTAACAAGACAAAGCTGATGGCGCCGCTCCACAGTAAAATGCTAATGATAGCAATGGCTTGCACCATTAATTGACCGCTAATGCCGTTGTCGGCAATAGTGCCGATGCCACCAAAAGACTCACTGGCCAGAATGGCGGTTAATAAAGAACCGACAATCCCGCCCACGCCGTGAATCGCAAATACATCCAAGCTGTCATCAATTTTAAAATGACGTTTCATCCAATGTAAGCTGTAAAAGCACAGGCAGCCAGCCACTAAGCCAATCAATAAACCACTTAACGGTGTTACGAAACCCGCTGATGGCGCAATCATACCCAAGCCTGCGACCATGCCAGTAATTAAACCTAAGCCGCTCGGTTTGCCAAAGCGTAGCCACTCAATGGTCATCCAAGCAATAGAACCAGCCGCAGCGCTCATGTGGGTTGATAACATGGCAATTCCGGCTGCGCCATTGGCCATTAAAGCACTACCGGCACTAAATCCGTGCCAGCCAACCCACAGAATACCGGCACCGGTGGCGGTCATAGTCAGATTGTGTGGCGGCATGGGCAGGCGAGGGTAACCCCGGCGTGGGCCAACCATCAACGCCCCAACCAAGGCCGCAATCCCCCCAGAAACGTGTACTACCAAGCCACCAGCAAAATCCATCACGCCCAGCTGTGCTAACCAGCCGCCGCCCCAAACCCAATGGCAAACTGGCACATAAATTAGCAATTCCCAACCTGCAACGAACCACAATAAAGCCGAGAATTTAATCCGTTCCGCTACCCCACCCACAATCAACGCGGGTGCAAAAATTGCGAAAGTCAGGTGATACATACAAAACACGGTTTCTGGCAGATTGTCTTTAACGCTATCGGCATTAATCGACAATAACGACAGTTTTGAAAAACCACCCAACCACGATTGCCAACTACCACCATCACTTAATGCCAAGCTGTAACCGCCAAGTAGCCACAAAATTGACACTAACGCGGTAATCGCAAAGCATTGCATGATCACAGATAAGACGTTTTTGGTTCGAACCAAGCCCCCATAGAACAATGCCAAGCCGGGTACGGTCATAAATAACACTAAACCGGATGCGGTCAGTATCCAAGCGGTGTCGGCGGCATTGAGTGAGTCGGCGTGGCTTAAACTGGGCCATAAGGTCAGCAGAGCTACCGATAAGGTGCTGAAAAAATAAGAGAGTTTAGACATTGGCGCTCCGTAATTATTATTGTTTGAACCAAAGTTGTGCATAGGTTGGTCATGATGCACCAAAAAGATACATCAATCAAACAATATCGATTCGCCATGTCTGGGTTAGAGGGGAATTTCAGCCGATAGAATTAATGGTTTTTAAATTGACTCCGTGAAGCTGGTTATTGGTGACGCTTAATCTTCATAATCAACAATCAACGGTGCATGATCACTAAAACGTTGGTCTTTATAGATGCTGGTGGTTAGGGCTTTGCTGGCAAAATTGGGAGTGGCGATTTGATAATCAATCCGCCATCCGACATTGTTAGCCCAAGCCTGTCCGCGATTACTCCACCAAGTATAGCAAGCATCAGTTGTGTCTGGATGTAAGCGGCGATAGACATCAACCCAGCCTTGTTGTTGAAACAACTTGCTCATCCAAGCGCGTTCTTCCGGTAAAAAACCAGAGTTTTTTTGATTGCCACGCCAGTTTTTTAAATCAATTTGTTGGTGAGCAATGTTCCAGTCACCGCAAATCACCACATCGCGACCGCTGGCGATTAATGTAGCTAAATGCGGATAAAAACGCTCCATTACACTGTATTTAATGGTTTGCCGTTCCTCACTGCTAGTTCCTGAAGGCAAGTACAAGGAAATCACCGATAAATTACCGATTTGCACTTCTAGGTAACGGCCTTCACTATCAATGTCAGCGTATCCCAGTCCTTCGATGACTTTATCAGCCGGTTGTTTGCTGTAAATACCAACTCCGCTATAGCCCTTTTTTTCGGCGTAATGGAAATAACCGAATAAGCCTGCCGGTTGTAGCATCGCTGGTTTCATATCGGCAGCTTGCGCTTTCAATTCTTGCAAACAGACAAAATCGGCGTTTTGAGTTTGTAACCAGTCTAAAAAGCCTTTAGTGGTGGCGGAGCGGATACCGTTGAGGTTGGCGGAAATAATGCGCATGTCATTGATGAGTAGTCAGTTGCTAAACCTTCAGTTTATCAATTTTTGAATCTGAGCTGGTTAGCGAAGGTCTGTAACCGCTTGTTGTAACAAAAGCGCGCCAATTTGTTCAGCCGCGCCTAAGTAGGGTGCAATGCTGATTTTTACCTGGGGGGATTGTTGTCTTATCGGATCGATTTCAGCCGGAATATCAGCGGTGACATGGCGGCCTGCAGATAAAAAATAAGGCATAACCACAATTTCAGTCGCGCCGTTATCAATCAATCCTTGTAAACCCTGAGGAATCGAGGGTTCAGCCAACTCCAAAAATGCACAGCTAATCTCGACAAAAGGGTTGTCAAGTTGCTTAAGTTGTTGGCATAAAGTTCTAACTTCGTCATTCGATGCGGCACGGCGACTACCGTGAGCGACAACCAGTAAATGTTTCATAGTTTATTGAATATCAATGTGAATTTCGTTGCGGCGCAAGGCTGGTATTGTCCAAGGTGGATCGTAAGCGGCAGAGCGGGCTAAAGATAAAGGGGTGTAATGATTTGTGGCTAGCCATGCTGATAATGCTTGGCTTTTCTCGGTAATGCGTTCGACGTTTAATACCCCCGAGTAACTTAACACGGCGACTTTCTTACTAGCAATTGGCTTAATAATCACCATGGGATCAATTGGTTCTGGCAGTGTTTCTAAGCTATATTCAGCCGGCATCACAAATGCCATTGACCATTTTTCGTTAGTTTTTTGTTGAATAACCGGCGCGGTCATGGCGATTTTTTCACTAATCACTTCTCTGTAAACCGGAGAGGTCATCGTCATTGGTTGTTTTTGGATGTTGTTACCAAAAATATAGCCGGCTAAGCGATTAAAACCGATGCTGCCGGCCTGCTTGTAATCACCTTCAATTTCGGTTTCGGCAACAATCTGTTGTCGATAATGACGAATTTCAATGTCGTCTTGTCGAAAAATAACCTCATAGGCTGCTTGTTCGGTGTTGCGTATGCCAAGCATTGAACATCCTGCCAAAAATAAACTGTTTAAAAACAAAACCAATTTTTTCATTTGTATATTCAGATTTAAGTAAGCGAACTAAAGTAATCAGGTATTAAGTTAAAGAAATAAGAGGCATGTAGGGTCGAATTTATTCGACCTGTGAGCCTAAACTAGCAACCAAAGGCGAATAAATTCGCCCCTACAATCATTTTATGGGAATGAGCTAATCCCCAATTACTTTGGTTAGACTACTTATTGCAATTTGTTTAAGTAAGTTATAAGTCAGTTTGCCGTGAAATTTGCTTTTTGCGGTAGATTAGCAAGCTTGTTGTTAGTTGTTAATTGATACGATTATGAACTCAAAATCTGAATTTAAGCCAGCTTGGTGGTTGAGCAGCTGTCATTTACAGACCATTTATCCGGCCTTGTTTCGACAAGTGCTTGCGCCTGAATTGATTCAGCGTCAACGTTTAACCACCCCAGACGGTGATTTTCTGGATCTTGATTGGTGCGAAATGGCGGATAAACCGTTGGTGATTTTGTTACATGGTTTGGCAGGTAGTTCGAACTCCGGTTATATCAAAGGCTTGCAACGGGCTTTGCAGGATGTTGATTTTGCCAGTGTCGCGGTGAATTTTCGGGGCTGTAGCGGTGAGTTAAATCTTAGAGCGCGCAGTTATCATTCGGGCGAAACCGAGGACATTGAGTTCGTTTATCAAAGTTTACGTCAACGCTTTCCGCACAGGCCAATAATGGCAGTGGGTTTTTCCTTGGGCGGTAATGTACTGTTGAAATGGTTAGGTGAGCAGGGTGAAAAATCCGGCTTGTTGGCGGCGGTCGCGGTTTCGGTGCCGTTTCAGTTAAATCTGTGTGCCACGCGGTTGGATAATGGTTTTTCCAAACTGTATCGGGATTATTTGTTACGTGAGCTGAAACAATACATTATTAATAAGCAGCGGTATTTAGACAAACTGGGTTTGCATCACGAAGCTGAAAAACTCAAACAGTTAGGTGATCTGAAAAAAGTTCGGTCTTTTTGGCAATACGATCATCAAGTAGTGGCGCAATTACATGGTTTTGCTGATGCCGCCGATTATTATCAACGCTCAAGCGCCAAGCAATTTTTAAGCGCAATCAGGATTCCAACCTTATTAATCCAAGCCGCAGACGATCCATTTATGACCGCTGACGTGCTACCCAATCCAGCGCAATTACCAAGCAATCTACAATTAGAACTGTACAAAAACGGTGGTCATGTTGGCTTTGTCGCCAGTAATCGGCGCTTTGGCGCTGATTATTGGTTAGACCAACGAATCCCAAGCTTTTTAACCCAAATTTATTCAATAACTAAGTCGTAAGCCAAACACTCCCGTTTGCTTTTATGAACCACTAAAAATGTGGTCAATGCCCGATGATGTTCCTTAAACTCAGTTATTCAATGAATTGTTAATGGTATTTTTGCCGTTTCGTGAATGTTACAATCCATGGCTTTTTAACCACGCCATTAATCAGGATGACTGTGGAAGCCCAACTTCAAAACCTTTCAACTCACCAAGCCCCTTCAAGGCTGCGTGAAATTCCTTATAACTACACCTCGTTTTCTGATCGCGAAATCGTGATTCGTCTATTAGGCGAACAGCATTGGCAGATTTTGGATTCGTTGCGTGATGAAAAAATCACCGGTCGTTCGGCGCGGATGCTTTACGAAGTGCTGGGCGATATTTGGGCGGTGCAGCGTAATCCGTACCTAGAAGACGATTTGCTGGATAACCGCAAACGCCTTCGTGCCTTGCTGGATGCTTTGCGTCATCGTTTACAGCAGATGAAAAATCGCCATTCGGAATTGGAAAATGAGCATTCAGATCGCGCGGATCGAGTTGGCTCTTTAATTACAGCGGCTCATCAAGCAGTTGATGCCTTTGAAGCGCATTTTGAGCGTACTCGCGAAATGCGTCGTAAAAC
>JBEGMT010000353.1:0-5405 GCA_041182925.1 Pseudomonadota bacterium
AGAAAGAAAACCGCCCTGTGCAATTAATGTGGGAAAAAGTGATTTTATAGAGTCAGTTAATTTGAGATGAAAATCCCGGATAAGTGCAAGAAAAGCCGGTTATGAAATCAAGAAACTACAAGTAATGGATAAAAACTCATTACACCTTTGAAATGGAGTGACTTTCTTCTTCCTTTTATATAGTCATCAAGGTCTCGATGTAATAAACCACCATAGAGATACCGACGAATTTGGGTTATTGCAATGAGTAAAGCTTTATCACGACCATTTGCCGGTATTATCAACCCCCTGAGCGGTTTGCTTTTGAGTGGCTGAATTAGGTTTCTGTATAGCAGATATGAAACATGCTTCTTAATTCGATTAATGGTCTTATCACGAACTGAGACCCGATCAACACCAATTGCGTATCCCAAAAAATTAAACGACGACTTAGAAGCAATTTCGGCAGCCAACCCATCTTTTGCAAGCAAACTAATACCATCCGATTTTTTTATATTGATTGGGACACCGGCTTCCCGTGAAAATATATTGACTACATTAAATGCCTCACAGATAGCCGTGTAGTTTGGGCTCCAAATGACAGTGTCATCGGCATAGCGTGCGAACTTCAACCCAGATTTCTCAAGTGACTTGTCCAATTTCCAACATACAAGATTGGCTAAAAACAATGAGAGCGATGTACCTTGAGGAATCCCGCGATCCCTATTTCTCAAGAAAGCCTTGATAATTTCTTCTTCCTCTGTGCTTACGAGAAAACCATTTTCATGAAGCTGTGCAAAAAGAAAATTGTGGTCTATAGACCCAAAAAAATCTGAAAAGTCGAACTCTGCGATAAACGTTCGTGCATTCTGGGCTAAATCTACGGCAATGTCCTGAATAGCAAAATGAACATTCCTATCATTCCGATAGGCATATGAAAACGAACTAAAACGATGTCGGTTTTTTGCAAGAAGACGCGAGTAAAAATAAGCAGATACAGCCGCATCTGGAATTTGATAAACAGTCAACTCACGTTCGCCACCACCAGCCTTAGGAATATACTTTCTATGTGGCTCATGAGGAACAAAAGTTTTAGCGTTAATCTTGTGAGTAATTGACCTAGCAATTGCTGTAGCGTTGCGGCGCACATAGAACGGATTAAATTTTGGGTTAATTGACCAATACTCTGGCACCATTATTTCCTTAACTGGGGCTTCAGAGATGCGATGACTATTCCGCAGATACTCCTGATGAAGATGATTGTGATAGGCGTGATGCCTGTCGATCAGTTTGCTACATTCCTTGAGAATCCGATTCTTTAGCTGTAATTCCAAACTCATTTTATGGCCTTCAAAAACAAAAAGCCCGATACAAAGCTCGGGCTATCCACGGAACAAAACCTAGTAAAAGTAAGTTTTCATTTGGTTGGCATGGTGGCGAAACCGTGCCCCCAGTGTCGTAGCTTATGCCACAAAGAGAGGTGCTCCGTTCTGCCTCTAAGGCAGTATGATTAGGATAGCATCTAGCAAGGTTAGTAGACAATACTAGGTATTGCTTTCAAAATCCCTAGAAAGCATTTGGGAAGCGGCAGAAGCTTTGTATACTCCGACACCTTTTATTTGCTTAGCAACCGAATATCCATCATTTTTGAATTTAGCAAGCATTGTACTAAGTTCAGTCAATCTATCGGTATTTAGAACCATTCTAACGGCTGTACCATTGCATAAATGAGGAATTTCAATATGCTCTTTTCCATTCTCGTCCAGAATAATTCCATGATCTCCAGAACATATTAAAAAACTACCACCAAGTCGACAAATCCTATTGATCATATAAAGACCAAATCCAGAATTATGCCAAGGATCATTTGTATTGATGATTGCTCCTTGAAAATTTTTGCTAGATATAGCTGGCATTAAAGCCTGTTGAATAGCATCACAATGGTTCTCAACTTGAATATGCGGGTTATGCTGTAGCGATTTTCTCAGACCTATTCCATGATCAACAATTGCTATTTCCACCTTGCTATAGCAAGGCCAATATTGGGCACAGTATTCAATACTTTTTGATTGACTATGCTCATATACATTGCGCATTATTTCACGAATTGAATAAGTAAGGGCATCAACCAAATTTCCTGTTTTTTGTTGCGCCAATATTTCTGATAAATGGGCAGACCGCCTCTCAATCACCTCTTGCTCAATATCCCATTCTTTGACGGCCTCATCAACGATAGTTTGAATACGAAGGATTGTATATGGGACAAACCTGTCATTTCCAACAACGCAGTTTGGCTCTCTACCATGCCTGAGGCCAAATGCTCTGAAAAAGCCCATATTCGCAGCATAATCTTTGGTTGTATGTCCCTTGCAAGATACAACAGTATCTTTATTCCGGCGACAAAAATCCCTGATATATTTTGCAACATAAACCATTGTGAACGGTTCAATTCTTCCCATATTCGAAAAATCAATAATCACCCGCTCTAGTCCATGACGTGCCTCAATTTCATCACAAAAATTAAAAATAGCTTTTGCGTCACATGTAGACGGATATTGAATATCTAACACATTTCCTCCATATACCTACTAAGAAATAAAATAGTAAAATCATAATGAAACTTAAAAAACCAAACCATTCACAACCCACCTAAAACACTTGGCACCTCAACCACATCACCACCACCGCCAAAATCCAGCACTACACTCTGATCACCCTGCTTTAACCAGTATTGCACCACGACTTCCCCGCGAATCGCGGTAAACGCCAAATAATCTGCCAACTCACCGACAGTGGCGTAATGCAGTTTAATTTTTACCCCATTCCAGACCAGCGGGTGATAAACCTCCAAATCGGTAACATTCACCACCTTATCAGCATCAACGTACAGTTCACCCAGCAAGTAATAGGCATGATTGGCTTGCAAGTGATCAACCAGCCACCGCAAATTACGGCCTTTCATATCAACTCGATGAGTAATCACCCGCAGCGGCTCACCTTTGATCAGTACCGAATCAACCGGATAAAGATTATGGTGCATCTGGCTTTTACCGACCGACCTCACCTTACCGTTGTAATCAATGATCAAGCCATTTTGCCAAGCGCCCAAAATTGGACAGGTGCAACGGATATGCTCTAGTGTAAGGTTATCAATCGCCTTTAGCTCTAGGCTGTACCAGTTCAGCCCCTGCACTTCGACAAACTCATCATAGGCAATATCAAAATCTTTGAGAATCTGATGCAAACCACCGCGTAAGCCCATATTGCTCACTGGATACAGTCCAACACAGAACACCAGCAACGAACATAAAACAATCATTTCGGCTTTACTGCCGACCTCCAGCCGGTACTTAATTTTCCCCGGCATCACCACCCGCACCGGCGATGGCCAGAATAAATCAACGCCGCGAATGTTGGCCATGTCGATTTGAATATGTGACCAATAACCGCCCAGCACCGCCCAAAAGCACAAGGGATAAAGCCAATATAGCGGCAATGCCAGCAGAGCAAGACACGCCACACCAATCAAGGAATGGGTAATTGTCCGGTGTCCGAACCGCTTTTCCAGCGGCACCGACAGCCAAAACAACGGCCTACCGACTCTGGAAGTCGGTATATCAATATCAGGCATGAAGGAAAACAGAACAGCCAAGCCCCAACTGAAAGGATCGGTTTTGTACTCGAATACCGCCGCGCCGCCGAGATAAAGCGCAGTTGAAAACGCGGCGTGTGTCGCGCTTAGCATTTAGATTTTTAGTATTGTTTTGGTACTAAAACGGCATTCTTTTAGTATTGAATTGATATTAAAACGACGATAAAAACACACCATCACCGCCCTACCCCTTTAAAGATAAAGAAGCGGAAAGTCAGGAACAAAGCCGCGCCCATGCCGCCCATAATATAAAGCGTCTTATCACCCGTCCCCATACCAACATAGCGCATTGAAACAATCATCGCGCCAATCAGCATAATCATTGGCGTGAAGTCGAAATAAAACACACCGGCTTCGTGGCGCATTTCCCTAACCTTGCGTTTGTCGATAATCCGCTCTTTGCCGGATTCATCGAGCATGTCGTAAATCGCCTGCGGGATACCGCCAGATTGTTTGACGACGTGGGAAATGTACAGATCAGGCGATTCAATCAAAACCCCTTTGGTCTTGATGTAGTCTTTGACAATCAAGCGCACCACATCATGCGGCAATGGCTTTACTGGAATTTCTTTCATCTTCCACCACAGCTTTCGCACACCGGCTTTTTTGTCCGAAGCACAGCCAATGATTTGCGCGTGATCGAAAATCGCCAACCAGAACGCCATTTGTGTTGGTGTCAGTGAGGTTAAATCATCAACCGCAATCACCGGCTTAGTTTTAGATTTTGCCAAGGCTGGAATAATCGCTTGGGTTAAATCGCGCATACTCATACGGCTGACGACGTTCTTTACTTCCCGCCAATCAATCTCATCACTTGGGGTTTCGTGAAACTTGGCTGGCAACTCTAATTCTTTCGCGCTTAACAGCTTCAAGCCCAGCATCTGCCGCGCCATTTCCACGAATTGACCTTTAGCTTGATGATCGTGCAACGTGATCAACAGCGGCAATTTCGCCGCCAATTGCTTCAACCCTGCCCTCATCACCGCTGATTTACCAATCCCCACCGAACCAGACAGCAACACATTTTTGCCTTTGTTTACCTCGCCAATAAACACGGCTAACAATTCATCACGGCCTTGCAAACCTACAATATCATCCATCCAAGCCACCTAATTTTTGGGTTTTGCCTTCCAGATAGGCCAGTAAAACTTCCCAGTCATTACCAGCGTAGCGTGCCAGCTTGTAGCGCTGGGTTTTAGCCTGTAGCGATACCTTGGCTACCGTTGCATCTTCGCTATTCAGCTTGTCGCCTATCGTCCAAAGCTGATCCATTTCTGATGAATAGCCCTTTTCAATGCGTTGCTTGAGCCATGCGGCTTTTTCTTTCAGGAATTTGCGCTTGACATCTGAGGCTTCAATTTCTGACTCAAGGCTACGAAGCTGGGCAATATCGGTAATGACTTTGGTGTGAAGGTCGTCGGTTTCTTTGGCCTCTGCCACTAACTTCAACGCTTGTTCGCGTTCTTCTTTGATTGACGATAACGGGATGTTGATTTGCAAGCCGCCATAGGCAGTGATCGGCTCGTTTCTAAAGTCGGTGCCACCGTAACCAAGCCTGCCGCTGAGTGACGTATTCTGCAAAGCCCAAGTGACGCTATCAGGCTTTTCAAACGCCCTACTGACATCATGCTGGGCTTGTAAAACCGGATTAGACCGGCTGATAAACGACAAAACCTTGTCGTCTTCCCACGCGAAAACGCGGAAAGGCAGGGTTAAGGCTACAATAGTTATAAATCGCACATACATAGACGCGCCTTTGAAGTAACAAAATGCC
>JBEGMT010000354.1:0-3149 GCA_041182925.1 Pseudomonadota bacterium
ATACAAAACCAGCACAAGATATTATTGCTCAGAATTATTATAGACCGTCCGATAAAGAAACACTTGCTAAATACGCTAAACAATTCCCGACAATTGAGTTAGTGACTATTTCAAGTTTAGGCGGTTGGGCTGATATTCAAACTAAACATTTCGCTGATGGCGGCGTGTTTGACAAGATTTACGAACGTTAAGATTGTTTTGGATGATTTCTGATCAAGGATGATCAAAAAAATGGTTAAACTGTGTGTTCTCTTAATGATTTTTTAACCCGCCATTGGCGGGTTTTTTTTGCCTTTTTAGCGCTTTACTGTTTTTGTCGATATACTTTTAGCTTACCAACAGTTGTTTCTGTTGTGGCTTAATCCATTTCAAAGATAGAGTTTTTCATGACACACCGTGATGACAAAGCAACCCGTCGAGCAAAGAATATTGCGGCGATTATTTATCTGATTGTGCTGACTTTTTTAGTTGGTGGCTCATACATTCACCAACATAGACAAACAACACCCATTGAGGCTAAATCGGATCCTAGTCAATTAGAACAGTGATTTAGCGCTGTCTTAAGGTATTTCAAGCCACTTGAAATTGACAATCCCCAGCAACACCAGTACCTTAGCCGCCTTTGTTTAGAATTTATCAAACTTGCCACAAGAGTCGTTAATGGAAGAATTTCAACGTATCAGTCGTCTCCCGCCTTATGTTTTTAATATCGTTAATGAACTGAAAGCCAAAGCCCGAGCGGAAGGTGAAGACATTATCGATTTTGGGATGGGCAATCCTGATCAACCGACACCGCCGCATATTCTGAAAAAAATGCTGGAAGTTGCCGAGCGGGGTGATACTCATCGCTATTCAGTTTCTAAAGGTATCCCTCGTTTACGCAAAGCAATTTGTACTTGGTACAAAAATCGTTTTGATGTTGATTTGGATTACAACACTGAAGCGATTGTCACTATTGGTTCTAAAGAAGGTTTATCACATTTAGCATTAGCGACTTTAGGTCCTGGTGATGTGGTTTTAGTGCCAAATCCAGCGTATCCGATTCATCCTTATGGTGTTGTGATTGCTGGTGCTGATTTGCGCCATGTGCCATTAACACCGGGCACCGATTTTTTTGAAGAATTGAACAAAGCGATTAGCGAATGCTGGCCTAAGCCAAAAATGTTGATTCTTAACTTTCCTGGCAATCCAACCAGCCAATGTGTTGAATTGGATTTCTTCGAGAAAGTGGTAGCGATTTGTAAAGAACATAATATCTGGATTGTTCACGACATCGCTTATGCCGACATCGTCTTTGATGGTTATGTCGCGCCGTCAATTTTGCAAGTGCCCGGCGCTAAAGAGATTGCGGTTGAGTTTTTCTCATTATCAAAAAGCTACAACATGCCAGGCTGGCGGGTTGGTTTTATGTGCGGTAATCCGACTTTGGTGTCTGCATTAACTCGGATTAAGTCTTACATGGACTACGGCACTTTTACCCCGATTCAAGTCGCGGCGATTACTGCCTTAGAAGGTCCACAAGATTGCGTTAAAGAAATTTGCGAAATGTATCGGGTGCGCCGTGATGTGTTGTGCGATGGTCTGAATGCGATGGGTTGGAAAGTTGAAAAACCTAAAGCCACCATGTTCGTTTGGGTGCCGATTCCAGAGGCTTATAAAGCGATGGGTTCTATAGAATTCGCTAAAAAATTAATTATTGATGCCAAGGTAGCGGTTTCGCCAGGTATTGGTTTTGGTCAATACGGCGATGACCATATTCGCTTTAGTTTGATTGAAAACGAGCACAGAACGCGGCAGGCACTTCGTAGCATCCGCAATATGCTCAAGAAAGACAACGTCATTGTATAATCGCTGCCATTTTTGGTTTAGCTGTAGGAGTCAGGTTTGAAGCCGGTAAAAGTAGGTGTTTTAGGATTAGGGACTGTCGGTGGTGGCACCGTCAATGTACTGAAAAGGAATGCCGAGGAAATTGCTCGTCGCGCAGGTCGACAAATTGTCGTCACTCGCGCCTCAGCGCGCGATTTGAGTCTGCAACGTATTTGCGATACTCAGGATATTGATTTAACCACCGATCCTTTTGAGATTGTTAACGATCCCGACATTGAGATTGTGGTTGAATTAATTGGCGGTTACGACTTAGCCAAAAAATTGGTGTTGACCGCGATTGCTAATCGCAAACACGTTGTCACTGCTAATAAAGCTTTACTTGCGCTACACGGTAACGAAATTTTCGCCGAAGCCAGCAAACAAGGTGTGATGGTGTTGTTTGAAGCGGCAGTGGCGGGGGGTATTCCTATCATCAAAGCGATTCGCGAAGGTCTTAGCGGCAATCGTATCCAATGGTTAGCGGGAATTATCAATGGTACTGGTAACTACATCTTGACCGAAATGCGCGATAAAGGCCGTGATTTTGCTGATGTACTAGCCGAGGCACAAGCTTTAGGTTATGCCGAAGCCGATCCAACTTTTGATGTTGAAGGGATTGATGCTGGTCATAAATTAACAATCTTGGCTTCAATTGCGTTTGGTATTCCTTTGAATTTTGACAAAGTGTTTACCGAAGGGATTACTAAAATTACCCGTCTCGATGTCGAATACGCTGAAGCTTTAGGCTATCGGATTAAAAATTTAGGTATTGCGCGTCAAACTGAGCAAGGGGTTGAATTACGGGTTCATCCGACTTTAATTCCAAGTCGTCGTCTGATCGCTAATGTTGATGGCGTGATGAATGCGGTTTTAGTGTCTGGTGATGCAGTTGGTCCAACTTTATACTATGGTGCGGGTGCAGGTGCTGAACCGACTGCGTCAGCGGTAGTTGCCGACTTAGTTGATGCTGTTCGTGCCCTTACCTGCGAACCTGAAAATCGAGTACCCCATTTAGCTTTTCAGCCCAATGCAATCGTCGAATTGCCTATTTTGTCAGCTGATGACATCAAAACCGGTTATTACTTGCGTTTAACCGCAGAAGATAAACCTGGGGTTCTAGCCGATGTTACTCGTATTTTAGCGGCCCATAACATCAGCATTGAAGCCTTGATACAAAAAGAACCACTGCAAGGTGAGTTATCGGTATCTATTATCATGTTGACCCAACTAACACTCGAAAAAGAAATGAACGCCGCGATAGCGGAAATCGAAGCGCTGGCAAC
>JBEGMT010000355.1:0-4571 GCA_041182925.1 Pseudomonadota bacterium
CGCCGATGATAGTGTGGCAGGTTGCCATGTGAAAGTAGGAAATCGCCAAGCCCTTATTACAAAAAAGCCCGCCTAGCAATAGACGGGCTTTTTTTTCGACTGTGACTTCTTCAGGGAAAAAATAGCTAAGAGCTAAATGATGATTAATCAACTTCTATTTGCGGTAGTATAAGCCTAATAAATTATGCTGAGTTTTGATAAATAGACTCATCAGTCAAAGAGGCTTTTATGTACGATTATCTTGAAACCGCACAAAATCCAAGCAATTTAAAAAGGGTAGTCATTGATCCTGTTTCTCGAGTCGAAGGTCACGGCAAAGTAACTCTATTGCTTGATGAGAACAATAAAGTCCAACAAGCTCGATTACATATTGTCGAATTCCGAGGCTTTGAGAAATTCATCCAAGGTCGACCCTATTGGGAATTACCCGTTTTAGTCCAGCGACTATGTGGTATTTGCCCTGTCAGCCACCATTTAGCCGCCGCCAAAGCGATTGATCAATTAGTCGGAATTGGCCCTGATAATTTACCCCCAGCTGCCGATAAACTGCGTCGATTGCTACATTTTGGCCAAGTCTTACAATCCCACGCCTTGCATTTTTTCCATCTCTCCAGCCCCGATTTACTGTTTGGATTTGAAAGCGAAATTAGCAAACGTTCGATTGTTGCTGTCTTAGAAAACTATCCCGAAATCGGTTTGCAAGGTGTCAAACTACGCAAATATGGACAAGAAGTGATTCGTATG
Source organism: Pseudomonadota bacterium (assembly GCA_041182925.1). GTDB lineage: Bacteria > Pseudomonadota > Gammaproteobacteria > Methylococcales > Methylomonadaceae > Methylomonas. The sequence goes on from JBEGMT010000355.1 coordinate 745, forward strand.
GTGTCCGGTAAACGTGTCCATGGCACCGCCGCCTTACCAGGCGGAATGAACAAACCACTCAGCAAACAAGAGCGTGATTACTTATTAGAAGATATTGACCAAATCATCACATGGTCACAAGCCGCAGTGGATTTAATCAAAAAAGTACACACATCTAACCTGCCGTTTTACGACCAATTTGCCACCATCCGCAGCAATTACCTCGGCTTAGTCAAACCTAATGGCGCATTAGAGCTTTACCACGGTGGCATTCGCGCTAAAAATCAGCACGGTGAAACCTTGCTAGATCACTTCGATTATTGCGATTACAACGCCATTATCCATGAAGAAGTCCGCTCATGGAGTTACATGAAATTCCCGTACCTAACCGCTTTCGGCAAACAAAACGGTTGGTATCGAGTCGGACCATTAGCGCGGGTCAACAATTGTGATTTTATTGACACACCGCTTGCCGAAATTGCTCGCATCGAATTTAAACAACACAGCGATGAAGCCATGGTTCACAGTACTCTCGCTTTCCATTGGGCGCGATTAATTGAAGTTTTACATTGCGCCGAAAGCATCAAAACCTTGCTCCACGACCCCGAGTTACTGAGTAATGACCTGATTGCCCAAGGCGAAAAACGCTACGAAGGGATTGGCGTTATCGAAGCCCCGCGCGGTACTTTATTCCATCATTACCAAGTAGACGAAAACGACATAGTCACCAAAGCCAACTTAATCGTATCAACGACCAGCAACAACACCGCCATGAACGAATCAGTTCGCCAAGTTGCCGCTGAATATTTATCAGGCCACGAACTAACCGAGCCTTTATTAAACAATATCGAAGTAGCGATTCGCGCTTACGACCCTTGTTTATCCTGCGCTACTCACGCCGTTGGCAAAATGCCGCTACAGTTAGAATTAATCAATGTAGAAGGCCAACTCGTTGACCAATTAACCCGACACAGCAACGGCGAGTTTGTTCGCGAATCAGCATGATCCAACCGATATTATTACTAGGCTATGGCAACCCTAGTCGTGGTGATGACGCGGTTGGGCCTTTGCTACTGGAGGCGATAGCCGAACAAATCGATCCCACTCAAATCGAACTCATCACTGATTTTCAACTACAAATCGAACACGCACTGGATATGCAACATCGGCAATTGGTTTTGTTTATTGACGCCTCAGTGGTTTGTGAAACCGGCTTCAGCTTTGCCGAACTGCAGCCCGTCAAAGACAACAGCTACAGTACCCACGCTATCAGCCCCGCAGCCGTATTGGATGTCTACCAAACCATCACCAAACAATCGCCGCCCGCCAGCTTTTTGTTAACCATCCAAGCCCAGCAATTTGAACTAGGCAGTGGATTAAGCGACTCAACCGCGCACTATTTCAAAACAGCCTGTGAATTGGTCTTACAGTTACTCAAACAACCACAGCTCAACGCTTGGCGCGCACTCGCCACAAAATAATTTCTCAGGAGATTTTATGAAGCCATTTTTACAAACCTCAATTGTATTGTTTAGCTTGGCATTCGCTTCAGCCGCCATTGACGCTGCAGAATTAAGCCGTAGCCAAGTCGAACAATTACTCAGCAAAGCCGATAAACAACATCCCGCTGATTTACGCCGCAAAGACTTAACCGACCTTGATTTATCCGGCCTTGATTTTCGTAATGCCGATTTATGGGGTGCCGACTTACGCAGAGCTAATCTAAGCCGAAGCAACTTGTTTGGTCTTAGTTTAGATTTAACCGTGATGACTAACATTAAACTAAGCGGTGCAAATCTAGCTAATACCAGTATTTTTGGCGTCAGCCTAATGCACGCCGACCTTAGCGATACTGATATGAGTGGCAGTCGGGTGGTAGCGATTATGGATGGTGCTAATCTCAGTCGTGCTAACTTAAGCCATGTCGATTGGGCGGCGGACATGAAAAATCAATCAATGGGCTTAATGCGAGCCAGCTTAAAAGGTGCCAATTTAACCGGTGTTAATTTCAGTCACGCTAAACTCGGCCGTGCGATGCTCAAACACGCCAAACTTAACAACGCGAATCTACAACACGCCGATTTGTATTCAGCCGATATGGATGGCGCGGATTTAAGCGGTACCGATTTAACCGATGCCGATTTTTCTCAAGCACGGTTACACGATGCTAAATTTAGCAACGCGATCTTGACCCGCACTAAATTTGACGGTGCAAAGAATTTGCCCGAACTTCATTAATTCACGGAGGAAAACATAATGTCATTCAGCCAGCAATTGCTAAAACGCAAATCCGTTGCAGCACTGACCAATGCCGAAAATGGCTTAAAACGCACTTTAACTGCCAAAGACCTGACCATTCTTGGTGTTGGTGCGATTATCGGCGCGGGGATTTTTGTTTTAACCGGTATTGCTGCAGCCAAATACGCAGGACCAGCGATTGTGTTGTCGTTTGTATTTGCTGGCATAGCCTGTGCCTTGGCTGCTCTATGCTACAGCGAGTTGGCAGCGATGATTCCGGTTTCTGGAAGCGCCTACAGCTATGCTTACGCCACCATGGGCGAATTAATGGCTTGGATTATCGGCTGGGATTTAATTTTAGAATACGCGCTTGCCAGTAGTACCGTTGCCATTGGTTGGGCGGGGTATCTCAACAGTTTTCTTAATTCGATGGACGTCCATCTACCCAGCTATCTGACCACCGCCTATCTTGCTGATCCTGCCCAAGGTTTCATCAATTTACCAGCGGTAATCATTGTGTTGTTGCTGACAGGTTTATTAGTCGTCGGTATTCGTCAATCAGCGATTTTTAATTTTGTGATGGTGTTGATTAAATTAGCAGTGATTGTGGTGTTTATCATTGCCGGTGCTGGGCATATCCAAACTGAAAATTGGTCAGATTTCACACCGTTTGGTTTCGGTGGTGTGTTGACTGGTGCGGGTGTGATTTTCTTTGCGTACATCGGCTTTGATGCGGTTTCTACCGCTGCCCAAGAAGCGATTAATCCAAAAAGAGATGTGCCCATCGGCATTATCGGCTCCTTGATTGTCTGTACTGTGCTTTATATTTTAGTGGCCGGCGTGTTGACGGGAGTGATTTCCTACACCGAATTAAACGTTGCGGCGCCGATTGCCGTTGCTGTTGATCATATCGGCATGAGTTGGTTATCACCGATTATTAAATTAGCCGCAATCGCTGGTTTAACTTCGGTGATGTTGGTGTTATTAATGGGGCAAAGTCGAATTTTCTATGCCATGGCCAATGACCGATTATTGCCGCCCTTATTCGCCGAAATTCACCCTCAATTTCAAACCCCACATTTATCAACCATTGTGGTGGGTTTCGCGGTTGCCTTACTAGCTGGATTCATGCCGATTGAAAAACTCGGTGAACTGGTCAGCATCGGTACTTTATTCGCCTTTGTCTTAGTCTGTGGCGGGGTTTTAGTGCTTCGTAGCACTCATCCAGAATTACCCAGACATTTCAAATGTCCGGCTGTCCCAGTTGTACCGATTGCTGGGATTTTAGTTTGCCTAGGTTTAATGGCAGGTTTGCCGTTAGATACTTGGGTTCGATTATTGGTTTGGCTATTGATAGGCTTTGCGATTTATTTTGGTTATGGAATTAAACATAGCCAATTGCGATAAATTTATTTAATTTGATTTTAATTACCGATATACCGCTATGAATCACGAATCTGTTGCCAACCGTGTTGAAATCGTTGCAATGACCACCGGCATCCTCGCCGGTTTATCCGCTGCCGGTGCAGCGATTGCTGAACCTGAAGGTTTGTTCGCGGTTGGCGTTTGGCTCGGTGTCGCCGATGAACCGCTAGTGGTTACCGCCGCGC
>JBEGMT010000356.1:0-4689 GCA_041182925.1 Pseudomonadota bacterium
ATAATAACCTGGATAATCGAAAATCTCATAGCCTGCATGTTTATGGGAATTAGGTTTATTTAAGATTGCATCAAGCTTAGTTTTGCTTTTGGTAGGATCAAAATCTGTTAATGCATATCCGCCAGGTTGTACTTCTTTTACAAACCCCCACTGATAAATATGATCTATTCGACTACTATCATTATGGCCTGAACTATCTTGGTGAAATGGTATTTTTGCATAGTTAGGAAAGGTTTTGATATCGGTAACCGCATCCGACATAATGAGCTGATGTTTGCTATTTTCATGGTCAAAGTAGAAGAAAATCCCTTCTTCTTCCATTAATCGACAAACAAAATTTAAATCAGTTTCTCGGTATTGAACACAATAGTCTCGAGGTTTATAGCTAGACTTCAATTGATCTTTAATCTCGCCACTAAAACCTTGATCGGTAACGATTTGTTTAATAATTTCCGGCGTGGTTTTATTTTGAAAAATTCTACAATTCGCACTTCGACTTAAAAACCATAGCCAAGGTCTAACCACAGCTCGATATTTGGTAAGCTCGCCCAAACGACCATAATGTCCAAAGCGCACCACATAACCATTAAAATAGCGAACTTTATCCTCAGGTAACGTTAGACTTATAGTTACATTTTCTCCCAAAAGGTTTTCAGGTTTAATAGTATCATTGGTACTGAGCAATTCTAACTCATATTCAAATAACTGGTTTAAATGTTCATAACCACTCATTCGATAAAATAGTAATACATCATCACCCAGTGGGGTAGAAATCTGTATAGGCCGATTTTTTTGAGTTGGATTCATAGACTGTAAGTCCTGTAATTTAATTAAATGCTATGATTTTAATTTATACAAAGGTGGATTAAATTTAAAACCAAAATGCTGAGGATCTTCCCCAATAACAGCTGCAGAGAAAATATATAACACGTAATCTCGTGTTTCTGCTGGTAACTGGTACTGCTGCAAAAACTTCCAAAAATTACGTTCTTTAGGATTATCAGGCATTTGTCTAATCATGTCTCTAACACGATTATCGCCATAATTATAACTGGCCATGACTAATAAACCTGATGCTGCCGCTTCGGTACTATAAATACGCTTTAAGTATTTAACACCTGCTTGAGTTGCTTGGACAAAATCGAACCGACCATCTTGTTCATCAAATTCACGAGATGCAGCCAAGGGACCTACTGTTAATCCATATTGCTGCGCAGTTCCTGCTAACAATTGCCAAGCACCCTTAGCAACACCAAAGCGGGTTTCAGGACCAACTGCTCGAATGTCATAATTACTTTCTTGTAATGGTAGATAAATAAAATAAGGTGACAAACCTTGTTTATCTAAAGTTGATAATACTTGAGATAACATATCATTTTGCTCAAGTTTAGCGATGGCATTTGGTAAACGGGAAGAAGCTTGCCAAAAACCTATATATTTCCTTACTTCATTGACAAATTCCTCAGGTAACTCTAATTCACTTTCACCTAATTCACGAGATACCTTAGCAATCAACTCCACTTCATAATGCTTGGCAGTTGGAAAACTTAAACGTAATGCATTGGCTTCTTCAACATATTGCTGATATTTAGCCTTCATCAACGATAAACGCTCCCTTTCAGCTTGCATGCGTTGTTTTTCTTCGAGAATTGCAGCTTGTTGTTGTTTGAGTTTTTCCTGCGTAGCTCGCAAACGATCATCACTGATTGCTTGTAACGCATGATCCAAAATTTCGGCATTTTCATCCAGTTTAATATCTGCCTGAGCCAAATTAACTTCTAATGCCTTAATATCGTAAAACATATCAAGGGCTAACTTTTGGGTGTTACTCAAAGCAACATGCTGATAAGTTAATAATCCAATCGCAGCTAACACAGCAATCGAGAGTAACCCAATCACTTTCTTATAACTTTTCCGCCGCTGAACGCGATCCTGCTGAATCACTCTACGCACCATCAGCGTATATTCACCCATATCGTCAGAATGTTTATCGGCCAGTAATCGTGCTTCGAGATCGGTTTGCGAAGGTAATGGTCGAGACTGCTTAATGACTTGAGTCGGTCGCACTGAAAGCAGTTTGCTTTGTTTAGTTTGAATGCGTAAACGAATACCCGCGCGCCCCAACGCCAATTCGAATGGCAGAGCCAGTTGCTGGCGACTTTGAATTAAATTAGCATCATAATAAACACCATTAGTACTGTTCAGGTTAGTAATCCAGCAACTACCGTTGTCAGGCTTAATCTCAACATGATTACGACTGATAGTATCGTGATTAATCACAATCTGATTGTCCTGCGACCTCCCAACGCTAAAACCTTGAACAAACTCATAACTGCCGATAGTTTCACCATTAACACCAAGCACATCGACCAATAAAGGCTCTTGAACAGCTGATTGAAACACAGTTCGTTCATCATCAACCGTCTGTCTCACAGTTCTTGGAGTGGGTCTAATAATGGTTTTGTCGTTATTTTCACTCATAAATTCTGCTTGTCGCGCACCGCTGTTACTAATAATCCCTCAACGGGCAATCCACCTTCATTACGCAGAAACACAGTTTCGATTCGCAACAACGAAAAACCAGTTTGTTGTAAAACCTGTTCAATATACTCACGGCGATGCGAATAACGCCCATGAGCATTTAGTTTAAACGTTGCAACTTGCTGATCTTGACAATCCTCAACCGTAAAAATTAATACACCATCAGCAACTAAAGCCTGCTGTGATGATAAACAAAATGTTTGTAAACAACCGAAATAACAAAGGGTATCAGCAGAAACAATCAAATCAAAAGTTTGAGATTGTTGCTGTAAATAAGCAACCAAATCAGATTCGACTAATTCATGATAAAGGCCACGGCCTTGGGCTTTATTCAGCATTGCCGAAGAAAGATCAACGCCAAATAAATTATTAGCATAAGGCTTTAAAAACGTCCCACATAATCCAGTACCACAGCCCGCATCTAAAATACGTAAATTCCCCTCCGGCTTACCAAAATAGGATTGGACCGCTTCGGAAATACACTGTGGCGCTCGATAATCAAGGTTTTTCAAAACCTCATCAAAACTGGCTGCAAATTTATCAAAGGTTTGAATCACATAAGCATCAGAAGCGCGTTCGGGAATATTATCAATTTGAGTAGCAGCAAAATGATGTTGAGCAATCGGATTATCAGGATCAACGATTAACCACTCGGCAACCACTTCATCAGCTAATTGTTGCTGAGCTTTTCGACGCAACATCAACCACAAATGGTAATAAGCATCGTTTTGTTTCGGCTTAAGTCGGATTGAACAACGATAAGCGTCTGATGCGGCGGCATAATTCTCTAAATCTTGATAACTATTAGCCAAATTTTGATAAAAGTCAGCTTGATCAGAGGCTAATTCAACTGCTTTTTGCAAATATATAACCGACTCATCAGGCCGTTTCAACTTGCGCAAAGTAACTCCTAAATTGTTATAAGCTTTAGCTTGTTGAGGGTGTTTTTTTATAATTTTAAAAAACACATCTGCCGCTTTTTCTAACTCACCACTTTCTTGATAGACATTACCTAAATTAATTCGTGCATCCAGATAATCAGGAACCAATCCTAAACAACGACGAATACAGGCAATGGCTTTATCGCTTTGTCCTCGTTGATGTAACAATATGCCGTAAAAATGCAGCAGATCAGGGTTAGACGGCTGCTTTTTTAATAAATCGCGATAAATTTTTTCAGCAACATCGAGTTTACCTTGCTGATGTATTTCAATCGCATGGTGCAATTTTTCAGCAAGGTTATTTCTTAAACTCATTTAGGCTTACTTTATAATTAAATTCAAAAGTATTAAATAGGTCTAAAGCTATATGATTTTAAATGCTGTACTTTTAAATTTGGAATATAAAATTGTGTACCTCCGCCAGGTAAGTTTTTGGATTGGCCTTTAGCCTCGACTACAGTATCTCGGCGAGACTTAGTGACATCATCAATTCTACTCATCCCCTTGAAACCGCCAAACCAACCATAAACAGGAACCTTCAATTCAATAGTCAGCAACCAAGACATTGAACTCCAATCTTCCTTAATCACTGAAGTCAATCTCCCCCATTCTCGAAAAGAAACTCCATTCGACTGGGCAATTTTTATTCTCTGTATAAGGCCGGCATCATGCTTAAATTCAAGAGTTGGACTCCACCATGGCGATAAATCAGTATCATCATTAATATCTCTCCGTCCAAGGGTATTAAATCCATTAAATTTATAAAGTAACATACCGACTGGCAATAGTTCTTTTGTTGGTTCACCAAATATTAATTGAAATGCGTCTTGTACCTTTCCTGAGCTGGTTGGAATATTACCGACATCGGCCCAACTTAAGTGTTCATTTAAAACCATGTTACCTTCCAAAATCAAACTCGTTTACTTTGATAAATTAATAATTTTTTAATAAAAAACTTCTAATTTCTTACTTTTTTATTACTCAAACCCATAGCCAAACTCACCATCCTCAACCTTGACATGCACCCGCTCAATAGCCTTACCCTCCACCATCCGCGTCAAAAACTCCTCGGAGATTTTCGGTAACACGGTATTGGTCAAAATGGCATCGATCATGCGGCCGCCGCTTTCCAGTTCGGTGCAGCGACTGGCGATGAGTTTGATGACCTCGTCGTCGTAGGTAAAGGGGACTTTGTGCGACTCTTCCA
>JBEGMT010000357.1:0-9471 GCA_041182925.1 Pseudomonadota bacterium
CCCGACCACCGTGCGGCTTGGGCTAGAGTCGAGTTTTTCACCAACAAATTCGATCACTTACCCTCTCACACCGCCTCCGCTGCACTCAACCAACCCGACCTTGAGCGCCGCCGTACACTAAAAGCCTTAGCCGTATTGGGGGCGATTGGCTTGTCTAGCTGGCAAATCGCGCGAGGTCGATACCTACAAGATTGGATACCCGATTATCAAACTGGATTAGGGGTAACCAAAACCATTGCCTTGGTTGATGGTTCGAAAGTCACGTTGGATACCAATAGCGCCTTTAATCTCGAATACACACCAACACTACGCCGCTTGCAATTAGTCAGCGGTGAAATCTATATCGAAACCGCCCCCGACAACAGCGGTTTACAGCGTCCCTTTGTCGTCGATAGCCAACAAGGTCGTGTGCGTGCCTTGGGTACTCGTTTCAGCATCAGACAATTACCAGGCAACAGCCAGGTGACGGTATTTGCCGATGCCGTTGAAATTCAACCCAGTCAAACCGGATTAAGCAAACTCACCGTTAAAGCAGGGCAAACAACCCAATTCAGCTCAGAGCGGATTGATAAAGTCGTGGCTATCAGTGCCGATCGTCCGGCTTGGACACAAGGCATCTTGCTGGCCGACAACATGCCATTAAGCGAATTCCTGCTCCAGCTCAATCGCTACCGACACGGCTATATCAGCTGCGACCCACAAATTGCCGATTTACGTATCGTCGGCGCGTTCCCGCTTAATGATACTGATCGTATTTTGGCAATGCTGGCCGAAACGCTACCGGTCAAAATCTCGCAACCGTTGCCGCTTTGGGTGAAGGTGTTGCCACACGGTAATCGAGTTTAAGTGCGATTGTCCTCGCCCTGTGTGTCAATCCGCTTGACAGTGCTAACGCCAAGCAATACTATCAAAATATGATTAAGACATTCGCCAACAAAGAAACTGCTGCCTTATTCGCTCGTAAGCCTGTGCGATGCTTCGGTACTGATTTGCAACGAATGGCTTTAATTAAATTAGCGCTGTTGCACCGAGCCACAGACATCAATGATTTGCGGATTCCGCCCGGTAACAGGCTGGAAAAATTGTCCGGTAATCGAGCCGATCAGCACAGCATTCGTATCAATGATCAGTGGCGTCTTTGTTTTCGATTTGAAAACGGCGATGCCTTTGATGTTGAAATCGTTGATTATCATTAAACGAGGTAGGTTATGAGTATCCCTATTGAAGACCTTAATTTGCTGGATTTTTCGGATGTAGCCGACATAACTGGCCGGAATCTTCCTCCCATTCATCCTGGCACAATCCTATTGGAAGAATTTCTTAAACCAATGGGCATTACCCAATACCGTCTAGCAAAATCGATTGATGTTCCTCAAAGGCGCATTGGTGAAATTGTTGCTGGTAAACGAGCAATCACCGTTGATACAGGGCTGCGTTTGTCGCGTTTTTTCGGCATGAATGATAGCTTTTGGGTTGGCTTGCAAACCGATTTCGATACTGAAAAAGCCAAAGATAATCTGGCTGATGTTTTATCTCGAATTCAGCGTTTTCAGCCGACGGAAGCGATAGCTTCATAGGTTAAAGATCATGCATTTACATGCTTGTGAAAAGCTGAGCATGGCTACCGAGTCTGGTTAGATAAACTTGTTGCTCATCAACCCTATAAATCAACAATGTATCGCCACCTAAATGTAATTCTCTAAAATCTTTCCATTCGCCTTGTCAAGCGTGATCTTTAGCTTCTGGCGGCAACACTTCGTTATTGATTAAATTGGCAACGTATATAAACAACTTGGTTGCCTGTGTTTCCGTCAATCGGATGTTGCGCATATCCTTGATGAATGTCTTATGTCGCGAAAGAGTTTTCATCAAGCACCAATTTCACGCTTAAGTTGTTCAAGCGAAATGGTTTCCAGATTTTTTCCAGCGCGGACATCTAGCATGGCGGCTTTGTTTTCCTCATTGGGTAACACGACATTGAACGGTAAGCCTTGATTCGCCACAATCATGTTGGTGAATATATTGACCGCTTCACTAAAGTTCATGCCAAGTTGAGCAAGGATTTGCTTAGCTTCGATAAGCTTTTCCTCATCAAGACGCAAGCTGGTTTGTATTTTTGCTGACATACAATTGCTCCTTATAAGATTAAATTTCAGTATCCCATTTGGGATTCATGCTGGAAATTATCCTGTCACGTAAAAAATATTTAAAGTTTTTCAATTTTTAGTTCCCCTTTTTGGTTTTCGATTGGCAATAGCAGTGGAAACAGTTTTTAAAAGGAGAAACTCCATGTCAAAGCGAAAAAACAATCGAGCTATCGGTAAGCCATCATCGCGCTTGCATCAAACCATCAATGGATTGGTGTTGGCTTCGGTTTTGGTCGTATCACCTTCGGCGATGGCTGATGGCGACGCAAGCGCTAAACGTAATTACCACATCAGCAGCGGCTCACTCAGCCACGCCTTGAGTCAATTTGCTGGTAGTACCGGTATTTTGTTATCGGTCGATGCGAGGTTGACGGATGGTAAAAGTAGTAAGGGCTTGGAGGGTGAATATACGGTTGAGGAAGGATTTCAAAAGCTATTAGCAGGAACTGGATTGGTTCATGTGTTCAGTGGTGGTAATACTGTGACGTTGAAAGTTTTGGAGAAATCGGATGCGGATACTTTGTCGGTGGTGACTGTGGTGGATCAAGTCAATGATAAGGAATATGCTGTTTACAGTTCCAGCACTGCTTTAAAGACCGATACTCCGTTAATGCAAACCCCCGCGTCGATTCAGGTTATTCCAAAAACTGTAATGAATGATCAGCAAGCTTATCGCTTGGAAGATGTTTTGAAAAATGTCAGTGGTGTACAAAGTTATCATGCTTATGGCGGTGATCACGAAAACTATGTCATGCGTGGATTTCTACAGAGTACGGTCAATTATCGTAATGGCATTCGCATTCCATTTACCAAATTTGATTTGGCCAATATTGATCGAGTAGAAGTATTGAAAGGTGCGTCTGCCATAATGTACGGTTTTGGCGATCCAGGTGGGATGATTACTACTGTTACCAAACAACCCAATTCGACACCTCATTATTCGCTTGAGCAACGCTTTGGTTCTTTCGACTTTTATCGCACAGAAGCAAGTGCTACGGGGCCGTTGAGTAAAGAAAATGGGCTGAACTATCGTGTGGATTTTTCGTATTTAGATCGAGGTTCATTTCGCCAGTATATGGGCAACGACAGGGTCTTTTTCGCCCCCACTGTTAGCTGGAACGTGACACCGGATACCAAACTGACGTTTGCCTATGAACATTATGAAGATAACAACGCCTACGATTACGGAATTCCGGCCATTGGCAACCAACTGGCACGGATTCCCATTTCGAGAACTTTGACTGGCGTGGCTGGTGAAAGAAATCACACTAACAATAATCTTTACGATTTTAGGATTGATCATCGTATCAACAAAAATATTAAACTCAATGTCGGTACAGTTGCCTCTCAATACGACAAGTATTGGAACAGTGTTTATCTCGCCACTGTCAATCAAACTCAGGGGGCGAATTTTGGTAACGTCGGCCGTCGTCAGTGGTTAGGCCCAGAAAAAGGCAACACGTTGACCAGTTGGATCAACGGTACCTTTGATTTTGAAACTTACGGCGTGAAACACAAATTGTTGTTAGGTACCGAGTATTACAGCAGTGATGTCAATTACCAAGTCTCTAGCGGGAACACGATCGATACCATAAATATCTTTAATCCCAATATAGCGCCGATTTCGGATGCTACGTTGAACCAATTTCGCAATCTCAGTCCTAATAGTGTCGTTGCTACCGATAGTACTACCAAAGCAATTTACCTTCAGGATCAACTCACATTTTGGAATTCGCTGCATATTATGGGGGGCTTTCGCTACGACTGGGTGGAGCGCGATCAAAGTCTTAGCTGGTGGGCAACTCCAGCAGCGCCTACTGCAGGTATAGACTCACGGACTGATGATTTTGTCAGCCCCAGAGTTGGTATTTTGTACGAGGCTAGCGATTGGCTGTCATTGTTTGGTAATTTTTCCGAGTCTTTTGGCCCAGCTAGCGATTATGATAATGGTGGCCAGAAAATTTATAACTTATTCACGGCCACTCAATTTGAAGGCGGCGTAAAAACCCAATTTTTTGACGGGAAACTCAATGCCTGCGTGGCTTATTTTGATTTGGAAAGAACTCAGTTTTTTCAAGATCCTAATAGTGACTTGATTAATATGTCGACTCCCGTCAAAGGCAAAAGCAAGGGGATTGAATTCGACATGCAAGGACAAATCTATGATGGATTGAGTCTGATTGGTACCTATGCCTATACTGATGCCAAAATCATTACCGACAATACAGCACCTGCAAACGTCGGTCATCGTTTACCTTATGCACCAAGCCACCAAGGTAGTGCATGGCTGAAATACGATTTCAACAACGACATCCTCAAAGGTTTTACCTTAGGTGCTGGTGTTTATCTTTCCGGTCGTCGCTATGGTGATGCAGCAAATAGTTATTACGATCGTGCCTATACACGTTTGGATTTAATGGCTGGCTATAAGCGCAAATTAGGCGACGTCAACATGACTACTCAAGTCAATATCAATAACGTTAATGATGCCGAATACTACGTTTTGCGTTCACGTCGTACCAATTTGCCTGCCGAACCATTATCAGTCATGGGTTCCGTAAAATTGGAGTATTGAGCAGCAAAATTAATCTAATGCCACATAAAAATACTCATGTGGCTTTCTTTTTTGACATACTGGGATGGTGGCTTTTGGGCTCTTCCCGAAATTACAGCAGCATTTATGAGCTTAGTATTCAATAGAGATCCTTTTCAAAATGGCAAGGCTATTTATGATAGGCAAAGAAAGCGCATGAAAATTCGTCGCGAACGCTGGCTTAAGGTTCATTTGTGGCTGGGCCTTCCTTTAGGGGTTCTATTGTCGATTTATGGAGTGACTGGTAGCTTTCTGGTGTTTTATGCTGAAATTGATGAATTGCTCCACCCTGATTTACTGATCGTTGAACAGCCTGTAGATGGTTTATACCGTCCGCTGGCAGACATTTTTGCTGCCGGTAAAGCCGTCATGCCATCGACAGCAAAGCAAATTTTTGCCATCTATCCACGCAATGAGAGTGTGGCATTCAAACTGCGTTACCAATTTCCGATTTCTGAAACAGTAAACGAGCGCTGGCTTGTTGGAGTTAATCCCTATACAGCCGAAGTCACCGGTAAAATGTTATTGACTCGTTCCAGCGATTGGTTGCCAAAAACCTTTATCGATTGTGTGTTCGAGTTGCATTATGCGCTGCTGATTCCGTCCTCGGAGATCAGTTCGTGCATAGTTGGAGTATCGGCGGCGCTGCTGATTATTTCGATTCTGACAGGTCTGATCGTGTGGTGGCCGCTAAGCGGTCATTGGCGCAATGCGCTGACGTTCAAAACCGGTGCTGGCAAAATCCGTTTCAATTACGACCTGCATAAAACCAGTGGTGTTTATAGTATGCCAGTGCTAGTGGCCGTGCTTTTTTCCGGCATTTACATGATCTTGCCGAACAATGTGGTGCCCGTGTTGGAGTTGTTTTCACCAGTGACTTACCGCTATTGGTTTCAATCCAGCCGACCTCATCCGGATGCGCGGGCTATAGATATTGATAAGGCTGTTGCTATTACACTTGATCGTTATCCTCAAGGTCGTCCGCACTGGATTTCTAGTCCGGCAAATTCGACTCAGACTTACACCGTTTGTCAAAATGGTGTTGATGCTCCTAATAGTTTCTTGCATCGGCGATGTACAGTAATTGATCGTTATAGTGGCAAAATTCTAGACTTAGATGACCCTAGTTTACCGACAGCTACTGCGGGAGAAGTGTTTACTCATTGGCAATGGCCTTTGCACTCCGGTCAGGCCTTTGGAATGACTGGGCGAATTTTGGTTTTTATCACCGGTTTAATCTGTCCGGTATTATTTGTAACGGGTCTCATCCGCTGGCAACAAAAACGCCGAGCTGCCAAGCAACATCAAGCCAAACAATCGGCTAATCGCGTTTGTTAATGCAACGAACCAAGAAAAACCAACGACCTGTGCCGCCTATGGTGGTTTCTGCCGAACAAGCCGCCGAGGTATTTCCGGCGGTGTGTTATTTGCAGGTTGATTTTGAATTTCTACAAGAACAGTTGCAGTTGATTGCGCGTAACCAAGAGACTTTGCAGCAGTAAATTCAACAATTGGAACAGCAATTATCGTTCGCTGGCAAAGTTGAGCAAATTGATAGCAATCTCAATAAGTAACAATAAGGGGTAGGTGTTTAATCAACTGGTTAGCACCGCTACTTTGCACAAGGATGGTGATTAATTTTTAAAAAAGGTTTTGAGTCGATACTGATTTTGTAGTAACTTCGCTAAAAATAGTATCGATTGCATATCAATAATTCTGTAGTCGATGTTTGAAACTTTTTGCTGAGCAGTGAGTTTAACTATGATTACAGTTCGTTACAGTTGGCTATCGAAAGCCAAAATCAACAGGATTTGTCAAAGTGGCTTGATTGGGTTGTTACTGTTTTCACCTGTTACATTGGCACAAGACCCTTACACAATCGCCTTGGCGCAGGTAAAAAATCAAATCTGCAATGATCATGAAACAGTTGAACAATTTTTAGAGCGAAAATTAAAACCATCACACCGAGATTTGGGCTGGCAAATCTTCAAAACTGATGATGGGGCTTATGATGTTGAGAGGACCTTTTTAATCAGCAAAAGCATGGAACTCCGTTATCGTTGGCGGGTGAATCCTAATGGTCGTTTATCGGCCAGCAATCAACGCTCACAAAGCTTATGTTCATAGGAGTTGTGGTGATGTTGCTGAGATTTATTTTTGAATGCTTACTCTGGCCTTTGCGGGGCTTCAATTTACTGGCATTGCTGATTCATGGTTTTGGTCATGCTTTGGCATTATGGTTAGTGACTGGCAAGCGGGGTTTTCTTCATGCGGAAACCATTCTGGAACACTGCCGATTAGCTGATTTGGCAAATAGCTTGTTGCCTTATCAGCCGTTACCGCAATTTTCTAAACAGCCACCACAAATAGCGGTGACCGACTTATCAGCCACGCAATCACGTTGGGTTGCTGTCAGTGGCATGGGGATGAATGGCCTCAGTGTGTTGCTGGTGTTTGGTGTTAGTCAAACGCCAGCGCTGTTTGAGCAATTGGCCTTGGTTTATTTTGTTGTTGCCTCTGTGTTGGCGGCTGCTTCCTGGCCTGATTTGCTGGGGTTACTGACCGGCAGAATTGCTTATCTGGCTTGTGGGCCCGCATTTGCTGTGCGTTATGCTTTATCGAGCGAAGAAAAAGCCTCGCCGCAGTTGGTATCTGAGCGCCTGCGTGCGTTGGTGGAAATTTTGGCCAGAGAAGCTTCAACGCGCGGTGGGCAATCGGGCGGTTTTTCGATTTTGGTCAAAAAACTCGATGCTTTATCAATTATTTTTGATAAAGCCGTGAAAGGTAAACGCGAAGATATTGTCAAAGTTGTCTGTCAAAAAATGACCGCCTTATTGACCAAAGCCCGTCGCGAAGGTTATAGCAAAGCCGGTGATTTTGAAGCAGTACTGTTGCATTTACGCTATGCCACCGGTGGCGCAACTCATTGGCATAATGCTCAACCGCATTGGTATGAGCATTACAGCCAAATGGCTCATCATCGCGTCGTCAATCAGGGTTTTGAAATCGTCAATGGCGAAGTGTTTAACATGATTGCCCATAATGGCGACATGGACGGCGTTCATTTACAAGTCAGTATTAATGGTCAATTAATCCGTCATTATTTCAGCCAGATTGAAGCCAGAGCGCTGTTTATGCGAGCGATGCCTTCGACCACGTCACAAGGCAATTCCGATTCTCGCAGTGTCGCCGAATGGGTGGATTTTGTTTATACCCAAGGCTTGGTTTATAAATCATTGCGCTATGCCTATTTCACCGCCGGTTTGGATTACAACCAAGATATTTGCAACAACCATTTCAACTTAACCCCGTTACAGCTTTGGGCTGACAGTATCGAATTACTGATTGCCCAAACCAATCCCGCCCAGGTTATCAGTAGCAATGCTGAAAAACTGGCAGATTTAAATCCTGAGCTAAAACAAAAAATCGTTGCCGAATTACAGCAGCAAGCCAAAGCAGTGATTGATCCGAGCCGATTAAATGCGTTTATTGCCGTGTTTGAAAACGCCTTTTATCGGCATGATTTGCATTATGTGATGTGTCTGGCTTCGCGGGATTTGGTTGGCGAATTTGCCTTGATGGTTTGTACAACACTAGAACCGAGATTAGCGGTATTTTCTTTAACCCAAGCCTTTTCTTTGGGGCACAATCGAACTCGCGGCGAAATTTTTGGCAGTGCCGAACCTCAAGGTGTGACCTCAGCCTTGCAATTTGGTAATCCCGATGATGATTCCTTACAAATCTATTTGGCCGATGGCCAATTCGCTACCATTGAGTATTATCCGAATCCTGAGCAAGACCCGGTGCGGATTTATGATCGGGTTCAGGCTAATGACGTTTTAAACCAAGTACCGAGTCCAGCCGCGAATACGCTATTGGTCGGGAACAGACATTCAGAGCGCTGTGACTGGTTTATCGTCAACGATAATCCCAAAATTGATCGCTACACCCGTAACCGCCCAGCTTCCAAAGAGGAAGTAAAGCGCGATATTCAAGATATTCCTTATGTATTGCGACGGATTCGCAACTCATTTACTGTCAATGGCGAAAATGCGGCAACCATGCAACATTTTTGCCAAGCCTTGTTTGCCAGATTACTTGACCCGCAACGCGACCCAAGACAATACGATTTGGTGTTGTTCGGTGTCGATTTTAATCAGGACTTGGGCAAAGAATTTTCGATTGCTTTGCATTCAATTTTTCCCAGTTTGCGAGTGCATTGTGAAAATTCCGGCAATGTGCTGAAACAAATGAAGCGTAATCGCCGGGAAGGGATAGGGCGCTATAGTCAACAAACCTTGTTTCTGGGGATCAGCAATTCGGCACAAACCCAATCCACTTTAGCCGCGATTCGCAAATCTTATGAATTAGCTGGTGCTGAGCGTTGCTTTATTTTGACGCAAAGTTTTCTCAATTCGATGACCCAAGCCTTGGGGCAGGGCTTTCATCCCGACGACCCCTTGCTGCCGAATACCTTTGTCAACCTTAGTCATTGGGCCAGTGATAACACTTGCGGTCGACGCCGTTCAGAAGCGGCGACCCTGATTCCGGTGGCAACGCATGCGGTTTTAACCGAGATATTGCTGCATTTGACCCAACATGCCACCGATTGGCGGCAAGCGATGAGACTACGCGGTGAGTTTGAGGCTTTGAAATCATTTGAGTTTCGCGATGATTTAACCAGTATCGATTTACAGGCATTTCGTGATTTTCAATCGGTGATTTATGAAG
>JBEGMT010000358.1:0-6075 GCA_041182925.1 Pseudomonadota bacterium
GACTACATCCAGCAAAAACTTAATTAGTCTGCTTTACCTTGAGCAGCGCCAGAACCATAGTTAGCTGGTTTTTTATTACCAATATCAGGACTATCCATGCAACCAGTCAAGCTGACAACCATCATTACCAAAGCCAAAACAGAAAATACTTTTTTCATAACATCCTCCGAATTAAAAGGTTTTTATAATTGCGTGCACACGAATTTTGGCACGGTAAAATTTATATCATGGCAAAACAGCTCTTGCAATACCCTACTTGATCACAAGGTATCTAGGTCGCTTGGCAACTGGATTTGAATCTCTTTACCATGCCATTTTGCCGATCCCACATCTTGCCAATCACCTGATAAGTTATTATTTCTCAAGTCATCTTCCCATTCGAATGGCGCACGGATTTTTTTCATCTTAATCACGAACTGAGTGCTATCAAGACGCAAATTCTCCTTAATACCCCAGAAAGCGGTGACTTTCATGATAAATTTTTTCAAGCGTAGTTCGTCGATATTCGGTGTTACTGCTATGTTGGCCCACATAGAATGAACACGTCCCCAATTAGGTGCCAAAAGACGGCCTTGTTGATTGACAAACGGCAACCATTGCTCTTGACCATTAGCGTCAATATAAGTAATCGCCAAAATACGGTCATAGCCTTCAAAATGATCGTGCAAATACAGCGCATGCGGGGTAATCCCTAAAAAAGTATTGGAAAACATCAGCAACGCATTGCTCATGTCTGCCATGATGCTAGTTACTGGCGATTGGCGTGTATTGACGTGAAATCGGTACAACAAGCCATAATGAATACTGCTATTAAGCTGAAGCGCAATCAAAACCAACAGAATTTTGCTGATTTTGCTGATAAAGCGTTTATTTAAGCGCTGATCTTGATTATCAAAAATCTTGTCGTAAAGCGTTGCTGGAAAATTAGCGGCTACATTGACAACACAACTGACATCGCAACTTACCCGCACACGATTATCGGCAATATTGCGATAAATTTTGCAGGCCAAGTGATAAATCCCAGGTAGTTTCAGCAGCCAACCAATAGGAGCGCTGTATCGCATAGCAAGCAAAATTTGTGCGTAGGTGGCAACACCAGCATAAACCCTACCTTGATTATCAAGTGCATATAAATCAGTTAACAATTGCGCTTGGTCAATTTGATTTAATGCAGGATAGTTTTTAGCCGCTGATTGCGCCCCCTGAAAATCGATACAACCCAACACATCAAAATGATTCAAGATCAAAACTGTACGACAGCAAAGTGGGCATTGCTGATCATAAAACACTCTTAATAACGGTTGTTTTGCTTGCAAAAAATTGCCGATGGCACGGTACCAAGCAAAAGGCATCATCAAGCTATAGAAAATCAACATTCCCATCCCAAAGGGATAAATGTTGAATGACAGGGTAATCCCCACATGCAAAGCGATCCCAACTAAAAAATACAGCGGTCTTAGTAATCGATAATGAAAAAGCACTAGAAAGCTAAATTGAAAAACCAGAATGGTGTAACCAATCAATTTTTGCAGCATTTCGTTATTCAGTAGCCATGACATATCCAACGCTGACATGTAATAGGGCATTGATGATGGTAACCAACCACCTAAACCGTTGCGCCAATGCGGGGCAAACATTTTATGAATAACTGAGTCAGAATACAGAAAGCCAAGACAAATAATAACTGGCAGGTAATAGGCTAAAACCGTGACTTGCGGTTTTGTGTAATTGCTGTAATGCACAAACGGGGTGGCGAGTTTTTTCCTAAGATTATCAATCGCGAACGCTTTATCCAATGGCATAAAAATCAAGAAGAAATTGGCGCCAATCATGAATAAATCAAAGCCGCCATCAAAATCACGCTGCATCGGCGTAAAATTAACAAATATCAACCAAAACAAATAATTAACGATACTCGCTTGTTGGCAGCGATAGCCAATCACTAAACAAAACGCAACTAAAGCCCATAGCCAAAGAAAAAAGCTAATCATTGGAAATTCGACATCCAAAAAGGGAATTGGATCGAATATCAAATGATTGAAGAAAATTAGAAACAACACTTCTTGCAAAGTAACAAGACCAAATAGCATTCTAAACAAACCAACGCCGGTTGCGGATGCTTTTTTTTGGTAAAGAGGATTGATTTTGCGAAGAAGAAGTTTATGCATTTTTCCGTATTTTGAAGCTAAAAGTTGTACTGATTATAAGGTATTTAAAGTCTACTCAGTTTTCTTTAGGCAATAAAAAAGGCGGTTTCGGAAATCCGAACCGCCTTTCAATAAGCTTTGCAAAGAGCAGTTAGCTTATTCTCCGTCTTTAGGCTCAGCAAAAACCCATTTCACGAAGAAGTAGCCTACAGCGATAATTACAACCGCTCCGATCATACCAGATGGTTCTTTCAGCATTTCTGTTAAATCTAAGATCGCTCCCATGGGTGCCTCCTACCTTTAGTTTAGTTGTTATAAAAAATCTGCCAATCTTTGGCGTTCGAGCCTTGTATCTTACTTCAGACACACTTAAAGTCAAGCAGATTGATGCTTACCACGGAAAGATTATTACGCAAATTGCCATATCATAAGAATATGAGTAGTATTGAGTTTTAATTTAACTTGATAACAATAAAAATAGTCAAAGGGGGTTTATATGATCGGTGGCATAATCATGGTTTTAACAACGATTTGGGTTTACCAAACGTTGATGAAAATTAAAAAAGACAACGCTTTGCTATGGGTTGCTGGTTGTGCGGCTTTATTCTTAGCCATGCAATTTTTGTTTTACACCATCAACATTGAAATTGTTGACATGTTTGACGGTAAAGACCCAAACGAAGCTTATGAACGCGATTTGACCAGCGTTGGTGATCGTAAAACTCAAGAAGGTGTAGGTGGATCGATTTTGCCTACTTTCCTCGAATTATTACCACCAACGGCAGGTTTTTTGAGTGTTGCAATCGTTCGCACCTTGTTTATTATGAAAGAAGCTTTAACACCCGCTAACTTGTTTAGCGGTTTGAAAGAACTGTTTTCTAGCATCAAAAACAGCTTCAAAACATCTAGCAACTAATGCTTACTCGGCGGTAAATCATCGATTTACCGCCTCTTACTCTTCTTGCTATCCTGTTATCATCGATACGATGCTCACTATCGTAAAGATAAACAATAGCGTCGCGACTAAGCCAACTGCAATATAAACTGGCAAAGAACCACTCTTAAAATCAACCTCACGATTTTTATTGCTTTGCACACCAATAATTGCAGCAAACACACTTTTTACAACATGTAGTAGACTGGGTTTAGACATAGTTTTCCTTTATAAAGTGGTTTTTAACGAAGAGCGGCAAATCACCGCCATTGATAACATCCACAACAATACCCGACTTTTCAGGCCGATGAACAGCAACCAACGATTAAAACAGCAATTATCACAACGGATTTTATTTCTGGATGGTGCGATGGGCACCATGATACAGAGCTACCAGCTGGGCGAAAAGGATTATCGTGGCCAACGTTTTGCTGATTGGCCGACCGATTTGAAAGGCAATAACGACTTACTGTCCTTAACCCAACCGGACATCATCAAAGCCATCCATCGCGCTTATTTAGATGCAGGCTCCGACATTCTCGAAACCAACACCTTCAACGCCACCCAAATCGCTATGGCCGACTACCAAATGGAAAGTCTGGCTTACGAAATCAACGTCGCTTCAGCACAACTAGCCAAACAAGTCGCCGATGAAGTCAGCGCCTTAACCCCCGATAAACCACGTTTTGTCGCTGGCGTCCTTGGCCCAACCAACCGCACATCATCAATGTCACCGGATGTTAACGACCCCGGCTACCGCAACATCACCTTTGATGATTTAGTCGAAGCTTACAGCGAAGCCACCCAAGGCTTAATCGACGGCGGTGCTGACATTATCTTGATCGAAACCGTCTTCGATACTCTCAACGCCAAAGCCGCGATTTTTGCTGTTGAACAAACCTTCGACAAACTAGGCTACAAACTGCCAGTAATGATTTCCGGCACCATTACCGATGCCTCAGGCCGCACTTTATCCGGCCAAACCGCCGCCGCATTTTGGTACTCGCTAAAACACGTTCAACCGATTTCGATTGGTTTTAACTGTGCGTTAGGTGCCCAAGAATTACGCCAATACATCGAAGAACTCTCAACTATTGCCGACACTTACGTTTCCGCCCATCCCAACGCTGGCTTACCCAACGAATTTGGCGAATACGACGAAACTCCAGAACAAATGGCTGCCGAATTGGCCGATTGGGCAGCCAACGGCTACTTAAACATCATCGGCGGCTGCTGCGGCACTTCACCAGACACTATTCGCGCCATCGTCAATGCCGTTAGCCAACACCCGCCACGACAAGTTCCTGAATTGGAAAAGAAATGCCATTTATCAGGCTTAGAGCCGATGACGATTGGCCCAGAAACCTTGTTCGTTAACGTCGGCGAACGCACCAACGTCACCGGCTCGGCAGTTTTCAAAAAACTGATTGTCGAAGAAAACTACGAAGCTGCTTTAGATGTCGCCAAACAACAAGTTGAAAACGGTGCGCAAATCATCGACATCAACATGGATGAGGGCATGTTGGAATCCAAAGCGGCGATGGTGCGCTTTTTGAATTTAATCGCCGCAGAACCGGACATTGCCAAAGTGCCAATCATGCTCGACTCCTCGAAATGGGAGATTTTAGAAGCTGGCTTAAAATGCATTCAAGGCAAAGGCATTGTTAACTCGATTTCGATTAAAGAAGGCGAAGCAAACTTTATCAAACAAGCCGAATTAGTCCGTCGCTACGGGGCTGCGGTGATTGTGATGGCGTTTGATGAACAAGGCCAAGCCGATACCATGGCCCGCAAAGTCGAAATTTGCCAACGCGCTTACAAAATCCTCACCGAACAAGTCGGCTTCCCGCCGGAAGATATTATTTTCGACCCCAATATTTTCGCCGTCGCTACGGGGATTGAAGAACACAATAATTACGGTGTGGACTTTATCGAAGCCACCCGCATCATTAAACAAACCCTGCCCCACGCCTTAGTGTCTGGCGGTGTCTCCAATGTCTCGTTCTCGTTCCGAGGCAACAATCCGGTACGGGAAGCTATTCATGCGGTATTTTTATATCACGCCGTTCAAGCTGGCATGGATATGGGCATTGTCAACGCCGGACAATTAGCGATTTATGCTGATATTCCGACTGAATTGCGTGACGTGGTTGAAGATGTGATTTTAAATCGCACCCCAGAAGGCACTGAAAAACTGCTAGAAATTGCTGACAAATATCGCGGTACAGGCCAAGCAGCCAAACAGGAAACTTTAGAGTGGCGCGAATGGCCAATCAACAAACGTTTGGAACATGCGTTAGTCAAAGGCATCGCCGACTATATTGAAGAAGACACCGAAGCGGCTCGCTTAGAAGCTGAAAAACCGCTGCACGTTATTGAAGGCCCCTTGATGGACGGCATGAACGTAGTAGGCGACTTGTTTGGTGAAGGCAAAATGTTCCTGCCACAAGTAGTGAAATCAGCGCGAGTAATGAAAAAAGCCGTGGCCTATTTAATGCCATTTATGGATGCCGAAGTTGATGGCAGCGAACGCAAAACCAACGGCAAAGTGTTAATGGCTACCGTCAAAGGCGACGTTCACGACATCGGCAAAAACATCGTTGCCGTGGTTCTGCAATGCAACAATTACGAAGTCATCGACTTGGGGGTAATGGTGCCAGCAGAAACCATTTTGAAAACCGCCCGCGATGAAAAAGTCGATGTAATCGGCCTGAGCGGTTTGATTACCCCATCATTAGATGAAATGGTTCACGTTGCCAAAGAAATGCAACGCCAAGGTTTTACCATTCCATTGATGATCGGCGGTGCCACCACTTCCCGCGCTCACACTGCAGTTAAAATTGAGCCCAACTACCAAGCCGCACCAACACTGTATGTCACCGATGCCTCTCGTAGCGTTGGCGTCGTCAGTTCATTATTAAGCGACGATTTAAAAGCCGACTTTATCGAGAAAACCCGCGCCGAATACGAAATCGTTCGCGAGCGTCACAAAGG